>JALOTU010000283.1 GCA_025457725.1 Verrucomicrobiota bacterium | reverse complement strand
AAACACGTCCGCCAGCAACTGGCAGGGATGCTCCTGGTCGGTGAGGGCATTGATGACGGGGATGCCGGACAAGGCCGCCATTTCCTCCACCTCGCTTTGTGCGTAGGTCCGGATGATCACCCCGTGAACCATGCGCCCGAGCACGCGGGCGGTGTCGCGCACCGGTTCGCCGCGCCCCAACTGGATGTCGTTGGCGTTGAGAAACAGCGGGCGGGCCCCCAGTTCATGCAGGCCGACCTCGAACGACACCCGCGTGCGCGTCGATGCCTTCGAGAAGATCATCGCCCACGTCTGACCCTGCAGCGGCAGATTCGCGTGCCGCCCCCGCTCGCGCTTCATCGGCGTCGCGGCGCTGAGGATGGAACGCATCTCGGCCGCTGCCAGTTTCTCAATGCTCAGCAAATGCTTCATAAAGACAATTCATGCCGGTTCCTCCAGCAAGGGGCATCCTCCCAATGACGCCGCCCGTATGGACTCATGGCGTTGAACCTGAATCATGGGGCAAACCTGCCGACAGCTCAAGCCGGGTTTTTACCGCGGACGACGGGCGGGTGCGGCAGTGAACGGTTCGGCTCAAGCCCGATGCCGTCGATCCCCGGCCTGCCGGGCAATCGCCTGGATGAGTCCGGTGAAGATCAACCTGTGAACCGGATACAGCCCATACCAATAGATCAATCCCAACAAACCCTTGGGCTCGAAAAACGCCGTCTGCCCGAGCAGGGTCCCGCCGTCGGGATCGGCGCGGGCCTCGAATTCCAGCCACGCCCGGCCCGGCACCTTCATTTCCGCGCGCAACCGGATCAGCCTGCCCGGTTCCACCTGTTCCACCCGCCAGAAATCGAGGCTGTCCCCCACGCGGACCCGGTCCGGATCACGCCGCCCCCGCCGCATTCCCACGCCCCCAAACAATCGATCGACCATGCCGCGCAGCTGCCAGGCCCAATCCATGTAGAGCCAGCCCCGGTCACCGCCCAGCCCGGCGAAAGTGCGATACACCGCTTCGGCCGGGGCCGCCACTTTCCGCTGGCGCCGTTCAATGATCATGCCCTCGCTTGTGATCAGGGCCACGGGCTTGCGGATTCCCTGGCTGGAAGTCAACGCGTCGCTCCAGGCCGATTCCACCCTGCGCGTGTCCATCTTTTCCAACGCGAGCCGGACGGCGGTTTCATAATCGAGACATTGGATTGCCGGAAACATCTCCAGTGCCGTTGCCTTGCGCACAATCACCTCGTTGCCCAGACCCTTGATCAGGGGCTGCGCGATGCTGGCGGGAATGGGTGTCACCAGATGGACCCAGTAGGAGGACAGCCGCGGCGTCAGGACCGGCACGGCGATCAGTCGGCGTTTCAGTCCCCGGACCCGCGCGTATCCGGTCATCATGCCGGCGTAGGTCAGCACATCCCGTCCCCCGATCTCCACAGTGCGCCCAATGCTCTCCGGACAACCCAGCGCCGCCACGAGGTAGTCCAGGACATTGCGGATGGCGATCGGCTGAATCCGGGTGAACACCCATTTTGGACAGATCATCACCGGCAAACGCTCGGTCAGATAACGGATCATCTCAAACGACAAACTGCCGGAACCCACGATGACCGCCGCGCGAAACTCCGTCACCGGCACCCCCGCCTCCCGCAGGGCTGCGCCTGTCTCCTGTCGCGAACGCAGATGCGGCGACAGGTCGGCCTCCGGGCTGCCCAGCCCGCCCAGGTAGATGATTCGTTTGACGCCACTGCGCCGCGCGGCTTCCGCACAGTGACGGGCGGCCAGGCGATCCCGTTCCGGAAAATCACTTCCGCCACCCAGACTGTGCACCAGGTAGTAAACCACGCTCACACCTTGCATCGCCGCCGGCAACGTGTCCGGCTGCAGCACGTCACCCTGTGCCAGTTCCACGTGATCGAGCCACGCTCTCCCCTGCAGCCGCGAGGGATCGCGGGCCAGGCAGCGCACGCGGCAGCCCGCCGCCAGCAATCGGGGAACGAGCCGACCGCCCACGTAGCCTGTGGCCCCAGTGACGAGAATCAGCGGGGATTGGGACATGGCGGCTTCTGGGTCCGGTCGGGACCCGGCGGAGCGCAGCGACTCAGCGTGCGCGTTTACGTGAGACTTTCCACTCCTCGAGGATGGAGAAAAAGCGCAGCGCCTCGGCATCATTTGGGTTGACCAGGAGGCGTTGCTTCAGGCGCAAGCCCTCCAACTCCGTCACATCCTCCTGTTCCGCCACGTAATACATCGGCGTGGGCCGCTCGCCGTAAATGGCGTAGCAGTACCAGTTCATCAGAAACGGCTGGCCGGACTTGCGGTAATTCCAGGTCTGACCATGAAACACCTCGCGGTTCAGCAGCTTGGTTTTCAACGAGCCAACCACGTCGCGGTCCGTGTGTTTCCCCTGGAGAATGCGCGGCGTCTTGTTGCTCAGTTCCTCCCGGCCATAACCTGTCATCTTGATCCAGGCGCGATTCACATAGAGGATGCGCGGCCCGTCGGGGCGTTGCAGGGTGACATCCGTCACCATGATGCCGCGTCGCAGGTTTTCCAGGACGATCAGCCAGTCAAATTTCAGTTGCATAAGGTCTTCCTCTCCTCTTTCGTGCGATTCTTGGATCCAGGATGTTCAGCGTGTCAGCCAAAGCCCCGGTCAGCGAGCACAAAAGCTACAGCGTTGCGTCCCCCGCCCGGCCCGCGGTTCTCACTCCGGGCGCGGGCCCTCGCCCGTCACGATACGCAGCATCACTTCATTGCGGCGCAGAAACGCCGGCGTCCACGGGGGATCGAAATACGCGTAGACCGGTGTCGAGGCTTCAACGAGCCGCTCCTGCTTGACCCAGGCTCGCAATCGGTCCAGAACCTCTTTCTCCTGATTCACGGAGCGGCCGCCGCTGAAACGCAACACGGCAAAGCGCCCGGCCGGAACCTCGCGAACAGCAACGGCCTCGGCAATGGGTTGGGGCGCCCCGGCCACCTCCAGCCCGGCTGGCAGGACAAACGCCATGCTGCGATTTGAATCGCTCCCAGACATGAGCACCGGCGTCGTCATGGCTATCTTCTGCTCGCCTTCGTTCGCTCCGGTGATATAGGCGAACAACCGGCGGAAGCTCCCGTCGTCCTCCTGCCCGGCTTGTGCCATGGAGGTTTCCACCACCTTCAGCGCAGGATAATCCCGCAACTCGAATTTGGCGTCGCGACGCACCACCTCATAGGGAGCCGATTCATACCCGCCTCGCGTCACCTGGCATCCCGCCACGACAAACGTCACGCCAACCAGGAGACTGAGGGCGAGGAAAATCATTTTTTTCATGAGAAGCGGTGTAAAAGGGGAGGAGCACGGCGCTCCTCCCCTTCGGAACCTTGCACATACCCGTCAGGACTTCGGCAGGATCACGGTGTCGATGACGTGAATCACACCGTTGTCGGCCACGAGATCGGTTTGCACCACCTTGGCGTTTTCCACATAAACACCGGCGTCGCTCACCTTGAGCTGCACATCCTGACCCTGCACCGTCTTGGCGGTCATGGTCTTGACATCCGCAGCCATCACCTTGCCGGGCACGACGTGGTACTTGAGCACGGCCACCAACTGCTCCTTGTTCTCGGGCTTCAACAGGTTTTCCACCGTGCCCGCGGGCAGTTTGGCAAAGGCCGCGTCCGTCGGGGCAAAGACCGTGTAGGGTCCTTCCGCCTGCAGCACGTCCACCAGCCCGGCTGCCGTGATGGCCGCCACCAGGGTCTGAAACTGATCCGAGGAGGCGGCTACAGACACCACGGTCGAAGCTTGGGCACTCTTGGCGGCAGTGGTGCCTCCCGCTGAGCAGCTGCCCGCCCAAACTGCGGAACCGACAGTCATGCCGACGGTGGTCATTGCAATGGTCAATATGCGGATGCTTTTCATGATCTTGATCTTTCTCTTTTCTTGTGTTTTTGGTTTCGCTCAAAGAGTGATTGCCGTTCGCTAATGCCAGCGGCATCGGCACCTCACTCTCAGCCCTCCAACCGGAAGACCTGAAACAACACTACCACATGTCTAAATGCTGTCTAGTAGGTATTATCACATGCTAATATTTTGTCTAGATTTTGTTGACTTGTATCGAGTGCGGCTCCGTGATGGCCCGGAGGGAGGATGGAGCGGCGAGGAGGTGTCGCCCGGGTCTCAGTCAAGGCTTTCGAACAGCTGACGCAGGATGGCTAACCCTTCGCCGGCCTCGGCGCGCGTCAGATTCAGGGCCGGGAGCAACCGAAACACGTTTGTCCCTGCCGGGATCACCATCAATCCTGCCTCCATCGCCCTGTTGGTAAACACAACGGAGGGAGCCTTTCCATCGACGGCCAGCCCGGGAATGTTCTCCGCCAACTCAACCCCCAGTATCATTCCCAGACCGCGCACGGCCTGGATGCGCGTCGGGAACCTCCGCTGGAGATTCGTCAGGCCGGATTTCAAAAGCTCCCCGGTCTCCCGCGCACGGTCCGCCAGCTTGTCGCGCTCGATGATCTCTATGATCTTGAGGGCCACGGCACAGCCCAGCGGGTTGCCGCCATAGGTGGTGCCATGGGTTCCCGCGGACAGCAGATCGCCCAATGGCTCGCGCAACCAGAACGCGCCGATGGGAAACCCGCCGCCCAGGGATTTGGCCATGGAAACGCCGTCAGGCAGAAATCCCTCCGCCCCGGCAACGCCTTCAAGAATGCGTTGGAAACTCTGGAACCGGCCGGTTCGAAAATGGCCGCATTGCACGCCATCCCAAAGCAGCAGCAGCTTGTGCTCGTCACAAAGCTTCCGCAGTCCCAGCAGATACTCCGGGGTGGCGGGTGTCACGCCGCCTTCGCCCTGGATCCCTTCCACCAGAATCGCCACCGTGGCCGGCGAGATGGCCTCGCGCATCGCCCCGAGATCATTGTAGGGCACATGCCGAAATCCGGGCACCATCGGCTCAAACCCCTTCTTCACCTTGTCCTGGCCGGTGGCGGCAATCCCCGCCAGGGTTCGGCCGTGGAAGGAATTGAGCGCGGTGAGAATCTCAAACCGTCCCTCCTCATGCCCGAACTTGCGCGCAAGCTTGTAAAGCCCCTCGTTGGCCTCCGCGCCGCTGTTGCAGAAAAACACCCTGCCCGGCGCCAGATGCCGCACGATCTGCTGGGCAAGCCGGCCCTGCGATTCGGTGTAGTAGAGGTTGGAAACATGGAGCAGCGTCTTCGACTGTTCGATCAATGCCCCGGTCACCTCCGCGTTGGCGTGACCAAGCGCCGTGACCGCGATCCCGCCGCCCAGGTCGAGATAACGCCTGCCGTTCACATCCCACAGATGGCTGCCCTGCCCGCGCGCCAGGACGATGTCGAACCGCCCGTAGCTGGGCACGACATGCTTCCTGAACAGCTCCTGCACGGACTGTTGCTCGTTGCGGATTACCGACGGCGGACTGGGCACGATCTCTTTCATGCCGGAAAGCTTTAGCGGGAGTTCATGATTTGTGAAATGAATTCGTCCGCCAGAACCGGAGCGCGGACATTCTTGTCCGCAAGTCGGCCGCGACAAATTCGCGCGCCCACAGCGTTGCCGCCGCACCCGGCAGGGAATCCTCTGTTTCATCAAATGAGCCCCGCCCGGGAATAACCCGGTCCGCTCCCGACTCTGACATGCAGATGCAACCCACCCGAAAGGTCAATCGCTTCGCCAGCAAACGGGCGGAGCATCATCTGGCCCAGCATCGCGCCCATCTGTCCTGCCTCCAAATCAATGCGGGCCGCAAGTGCACTCAGACCTGCCGGCATGGCCACGAGGAGGCCGCACCCTGGCGCACCGAAATGATGACCGAACCGGTCGCAGGACGCGTGGGGGAATGGATCGCAGAACACCGGCCGGAAACCGCGGAAGGCCTCGCGGTTCAAACCGGGGACCATTGCCTCGCCCGCACCGCCGGAAGCGGCAGCAGTTGCGGAGGCGCCCTCAAGCCGGATATTG
>JALOTU010000282.1 GCA_025457725.1 Verrucomicrobiota bacterium | reverse complement strand
GATTTCAACCGGTGGCAGGCCTTGTCGCCCGGGGAACAAGCGCAGTTGCTCCGCGGCTTCAATCATTTCTTCGAGCTGACCCCGGACGAAAAGGAGCGGACCCTCCGAACCCTGTCGGAGGCGGAGCGCCTGGCCATGGCCCGGACCCTGCAGACCTTCGAGCACCTTCCCCCGGAGCATCGCGCCGCCTGCATCCGCGGGTTCCAACAGTTCGTCCTGATGCCCCCCGAGGAACAAGCCAGGTTCCTGGAAAACGCCGATCGCTGGGCGGCCATGTCGCCGGAGGATCGGGAGCAGTGGCGCACGGTGGTGGAACAACTCTCCCAGATGCCCCCCCTGCCGCCCGGCGTGGAACCGGTGCTTATTCGCGATACACCCCCACTGCCTCCCACCTTCTCCGAGGTGACGGCCGATCAAACCAACGCACCCCAACCATGACCCGCCCGCACCGGCAAGCCACAACCATGAAGAAGTCGGTCTTTCGCGATGCTGCCGTGGACGGCGAGAAAGGAAGGCCGGACGACAGACCGCTCTGGACCGTCCCCCGCTTTGCCAACGCCGGGTGGCTTGCTTTGCTCCTGTTGGTGCCGTCAGTTCTTCCCGCCGCAGATCCCATCTCAGTGACGCCGGAGACGACTCCTTACAGGATCGAGCGTGCGATCGACGGGGGAGGCGTGTGGAGTCGGGGTGCCGCGGGCCAGGAATACATCTGGCGTCATGGCGACCAGGAGATGTTTCGTTATCAGGCCTTCCCGGGACCGCTTCCGCGCGCGGACATTCCGGAGATCTACCGTCGCGGCGGGTACCTGACCGCCATCCAAACCCCCTCGGGCCGGCTGGTGAGCGGGGATTACCCCCCAACCCACGTGCATCATCACGGCATCTGGATGGCCTGGACCAAGGCGGTCTTCGACGGGCGCGAGCCCGATTTCTGGAACATGGGCAAGGGGAAGGGGCGCGTTGATTGCATCAGCTCGGGTTGGGGTCTGGGGCTCTACGGGGTGACGGTCTCCGGATGGCACCGTTACATTGACATGACGCGCGATCCGGAGACGAGCGTCCTGGATGAGACCTGGAACGTGACAGCCGGGGTGCGCGATTGGCCGCGCCGGGTCTACATCATCAACCTCGAGTCAACGCAAACCTGCGCCACCAACCTGCCACTCGTGCTGCCCCCCTACCACTATGGTGGGCTGGGCGTTCGCGGCCATGAGGCTTGGTACGGGGAAACCAACGCCCTGTTTCTGACCAGCTCGGGTGAAACCAATCGCATCGCGGCCAATGAGACACGGGGCAAATGGTGTTGGATGGGGGGCGAGGTGGACGGGAAGGTCGCCGGCATGACCATCCTCTGCCATCCCGCCAATTACCGCTTTCCCCAACCCCTGCGGGTGCATCCCAAGGAACCCTATTTCAGCTATGCCCCGCAACAACTGGGGGAGATGACCATCGCGCCCGGCAAGCCGTACCTCTCACGCTACCGCGTGGTGGTCGCGGACGGTCGCCCCTCGGTTGAGGAGGCGAATCGTTGGTATGAGGATTACGCCGGCGCGAAGTGAGCCGGCGGCTTGACGATCCCTCGCAGGGATCGCATCTCCGTTGCTTGCATGGTTGTTTCCCTCGCCGCTTTGGAAGGGGAGAGAACTTCACGCCCTGCGCCTCCTCGCGACGCCTTTCCATTTCCAATCGTGCGCTGAAGCTGTAGCCTCCCCAACGTGCATCCGATTGCATTCCATTTCGGCTCCCTGACCATTCACTGGTATGGCGTGATGGTGGCGCTGGCATTCGTTGCGGGGATCTGGACCGCCACGCGACGTTGTCCCCGGGACGGGTTGCGTCCGGAAGCCATTGCCGATCTCGGGCCGTGGCTGATTGTGGCCGGCCTGCTCGGCGCCCGGCTGCTCTACGTGATCAGCTACTGGAAGGAGAGCTTTGCCGGACAGCCCTGGTGGGAGATCTTCATGATTCAGCACGGTGGGCTGGTGTTTTACGGGGGACTGATCGGGGCGGCGCTGACCGCGGTGGTGTATGTGAAATGGAAGCGGCTGCCGCCGATGAAAGTGGGCGACGTGATGGCTCCCAGTGTGGCCCTCGGCCATGTGTTCGGCCGGATTGGCTGCTTGCTGAACGGCTGCTGCTATGGATCGGCGTGCAGCCTGCCCTGGGCCGTGCATTTCCCCAAGGAACACGAAACCGGGGGGCAGGGGGTGCATCCCACGCAACTCTATGAGGCGGGACTCAACCTGATCCTCTACCTCGCCCTGGAAAAGTTGTATCGGAAGAAGCGTTTCGACGGCCAGGTTTTCGGCGTGTACCTGGTCGCCTACGCGGTGCTGCGGGTGGTGGTGGAATTGTTCCGGGGCGATTACGGGAGCCACCGCGTGGGCGTGTTCACCCCGGGACAGATTGTCAGCGCCGTGATCCTGGCCGCCGGCCTGGCCATCCTCGGGCTGCAAGGGCGGGCGGCGCGTCTCAAGCCGCAGTCATGAAGGTGGCGAAACCGGAATCCATCTTCCTCGCCGGCCCGACCGCCAGCGGCAAGTCCGAGGTGGCTCTGCGGCTCGCGGAACAGGTCGGAGGCGAGATCATTTCCGTGGATTCCATGCAGGTCTATCGCGGACTGGACATCGGGACGGCGAAACCTTCCATGGAAGAGCGGGAACGGATTCCCCACCACCTGCTGGATGTGGCGGAGTTGTCCGACACGTTTGACGCCGCCCGGTTCTGTGAACGGGCCCGAGGGGCGGAGCAGGCCATTCGGGCCCGTCAACGCACGCCCATCTTTTGCGGCGGAACCGGTCTGTACTTTAAAGCTTACCTGGGAGGATTGGGCGACGCGCCCCCGTCGGACCGCGCCCTGCGCGCGGCCTTGGAAGCGGTCCCGCTGCCGGACCTGTTGCGGGAACTGGCCGATCGCGATCCGGTCACGTTCGCATCCATCGACCGGAACAACCCGCGCCGAATCGTTCGCGCGGTGGAGGTGATCCGCCTCACCGGCAAACCCAGGTCCGCCCAGCGCGCGGACTGGTCATTGGCACAACAGCCGGGTCGCTTCATTGCCTTGCACCGAGACTCCGGCGATCTGCGACGACGACTGGAATGGCGGGTCGACCGGATGTTTGAGCGCGGGTTGGTGGAGGAAGTGAGAGGCTTGATGGGACGCGGCCTGGCCGGGAACCGCACGGCGTTGCAGGCGTTGGGCTACCGGCAGGTGACCGAGCATCTGGAGGGAAAACGCTCCCTGGAGGAAACCGTTGCGCTGGTGAAGATTCGCACCTGGCAGTTCGCCCGCCGCCAGATGACGTGGTTCCGACGCCAGCTAAGGCCGGAGTGGCTGCACGTCGCGCCCAATGAATCCGCCACGGACACCACCGCCCGAATCCTGGCCAGGTTCAAGCCCCAATGACGTCGCCCCCTGGAACGGCGATTTGCATCGCACGACGTGAGAAGTGCCAGCCGGGTGACGCAAACCCTGTAGCGCACGACGTAAGGAGTGCCGGCCCCGACGACAGGAGCTTTGTAGCGCACGACGTAAGGAGTGCCGGCCCCGACGACTCGTCACCTCGTCGGCTACAAGGCCGCGGTAATGTCGGCTTTCCCTTTGGCGGGAAGGTGGTAGGCTGAATTGGCCCAAGTTTACAGGACGATTGAAATCACTGATCGAAACCCGAACGCAACGCACCGAACGAGCCTTCCTCGTCGGGGTGGAACTCAAATCGCGTGCCGACGGCACCACGCGCGAGACGCTCGCGGAACTGGCGGAACTTGCGGAATCCGCCGGGGCCCTCATCGTCGGCGAAGGCACGCAGAAGTTGGACGTGCCCAACCCAGGCACCTTTCTGGGCAAAGGCAAGGCGGAGGAGTTCGCCCTGTGGTGCAAACAGAACCAGGTGGACACCGTCATTTTCGACGAGGAATTGTCCCCCGCCCAGAGCCGCACGCTCGAGAGCATCTTCAAATGCAAGGTGCTCGACCGCACCGCCCTCATCCTCGACATCTTCTCCATGCGCGCCCGGACGCGCGAGGGGCGGCTGCAGATCGAGATGGCCCAGCTGCAGCACCTGCTGCCGCGCCTCACCCGGTTCTGGGGCCATCTGTCGCGCCAGAGCGGCGGCATCGGCATGCGCGGCGGCGAGGGTGAATCCCAGCTGGAATCCGACCG
>JALOTU010000281.1 GCA_025457725.1 Verrucomicrobiota bacterium | reverse complement strand
CTGGGAGAAGTCGAGGCGCGGGCGCTCAAGCGGGCGATGAGCCTGCAAATCGGCCAACTGCTGGAAGAAGAGGCCATCACCAAGGCAGAGATGGCGGTGAGGATGAAGACGAGCCGTGCGGCGGTCGACCGGTTGTTGGATGCATCCAATTCCTCGGTCACGCTGAGCACGCTGGGCAAAGCAGCCCGGGCCTTGGGACGCAAGGTGAAGATCGAATTCGTGCGGGCATAAGATCACGCCGTCGGGTTCTCACGTTCGATGTCCCTCAGGAAAAACTCATCACCCATCGAGAAGATCCGGCTGTTTCGCTCTCTTTTCCGGGGCAGGGAGGACGTCTATCCGAGGCGGTTCGAGAACCGCAGAACCGGGAAGTCCGGATATGCCCCGGCCTGCGGCAACGAGTGGGTTCGGGGTGTTTGTGAGAAGCCGCGTGTCAAATGCGCCGAGTGCCTGAATCGACGCTTCCTTCCGGTCACGGACGAAACCGTCGCGTGGCATTTATCCGGGCGGGATGCAACAGGTCACGATTTCGTGATGGGCGTTTACGCCATGCTGCTGGACGAAACGTGCTTCTTCCTGGCTGCGGATTTCGATGGCGAGAACTGGCAGAACGATGTTTTGACTTTCCTCGACACCTGCCGACGACTCGACGTCCCGTTTGCGTTGGAGCGCTCCAGGTCCGGCAACGGCGCTCATGTCTGGTTCTTTTTCGAGGAGGCAATTCCCGCCACTCTGGCACGCAAGCTGGGCTCGCACATCCTGACCGAGACAATGGAGGCTAGACCCGAGATTGGCCTCGATTCCTACGACCGGCTGTTCCCCAACCAGGACACACTCCCCCGCGGAGGGTTTGGTAACCTGATCGCACTGCCGCTTCAGAAGCAAGCGCGGCTGCGCGGGAATACCCAATTCCTCAACGACGCTCTTGAGCCCCATCCGGACCAGTGGGAGTTCCTGTCATCGGTGCCGCGCATGTGCCGGTCCCAGGTGGAAGCCGTGGTGCGGCAGGCCGAGGCCAAAGGGCGCGTCCTCGGCGTGCGCATGGCATCAGCGGATGATGACGACGACAGTCCCTGGACCGCCTCACCCTCGCATCGTATGAAGGAGCCGCCCGTCACCGGACCGCTTCCGAAGACGCTGGAACTCGTGTTGGCGGACCAGGTCTATCTCACGAAGGACAACCTGTTGCCGGCACTGCGCAATCGGCTGCTGCGGCTGGCAGCCTTCCAGAATCCCGAGTTTTACCGCGCACAGGCCATGCGCCTGCCGACTTACAACAAGCCAAGGGTGGTGGCTTGCGCCGAAGATCACCCCAAGCACCTCGCGTTGCCTCGCGGTTGTCTGGAGGATATCGAGCAAATGCTCCGGTCTCTGAAGATCCGGCCGATCATGCGTGACGAACGGTTTGGAGGTCGGTCATTGGGGCTTTCGTTCTGCGGCGAACTCCGCCCGGAACAGCAGGCAGCTGCCGACGCCTTGATGCAGCACGATACCGGTGTGCTGGCAGCGACCACGGCCTTCGGCAAGACAGTGATCGCAGCCTGGCTCATCGCGCAACGCGGAGTAAACACACTCGTTCTCGTTCATCGCCAACAGCTGTTGGAGCAGTGGATCGAGCGGCTTTCCTCCTTTTTGGCACTGCCGGCGAAAGGCATCGGCCGGTTGGGCGGGGGACGACGCAAGCTGACCGGCGGGTTGGATGTGGCCCTGCTACAGAGCCTTGTCCGCAAAGGCGTCGTGCACGATTGCATGGCAGATTACGGCCATGTGATTGTGGATGAGTGCCACCATCTCTCTGCCGCCAGTTTCGAACTTGTTGCGCGACGGGCCAAGGCGAGATTCGTCACCGGCTTGTCGGCGACGGTCGTGCGCAAGGATGGTCATCATCCGATCATCTTCATGCAATGTGGCCCGGTTCGATATCGCGTAGACGCCAGAAGCCAGGCGGCCCGGAGACCCTTTGCCCACCAGGTCTACGTGCGCCCGACCGGATTCCGCCCGCACGATCAGCCTGATGCCGATCCTCGGATTGCCTTCCATCAGATCTATGAGGCGCTATGCAACGATGAGGCGCGGAACCGGTTGATCGTAACGGATGTCCTTGGTGCTCTCCAAGAGGGGCGCTCGCCCCTGGTGCTAACCGAGCGCACGGAACACCTGCAAGAACTGGCACGGCGACTGTCCCCGGACATTCCAGACCTGATCCTGTTGCGAGGCGGACAAACCAGAAAGAATCTGCAGGCGGCACTGGCTGGTGTTGCAAAAACCCCAGCGGCATCCGGCCGCGTGATTGTGGCCACTGGAAAGTTCATCGGAGAAGGATTCGATGATCCACGACTGGACACCCTGTTTCTGGCACTGCCGGTATCCTGGCGGGGAACCGTTGCTCAATACGTTGGCCGCCTGCACCGAATGCATGACGGTAAACGCGAGGTTCGTGTCTACGACTACGCAGATCTGGATGTCCCGATGCTTTCGAGAATGTTTGACAGACGCTGCCGTGGTTACGAGTCCTTGGGCTACGCCATACTGCTGCCCGCCAGCGCACTGCCCGGTTGGCCGGTTGAGGTGCCGCTCCCGGTGGACCCGCAATGGAAAAAGGACTACGCGGCGAGCGTCCGCCGGCTCATCCGCGACGGTGTGGACATTCCACTGGCCAACCTGTTCGTTCATACGACCCGGAATCCGTCCCCCGATGCCCAGGGCGAGCACCGGGCGAGAAGTGCCAGTGAAGCATTTCTGTTCCGGAGATTGGAAACACTGCCAGACACCACCGGACGCTTTCGTTTGAACACGGAACTACCCATTCCATTCGACGGCAGGGGCCGTATGGAAGTGGATTTCCTGTGCCAACGCGCGGCACTGGTCATTGAGCTGGATGGTAGGCAGCATCTTTCAGACGTCGAGGCTTATCGGCGCGATCGGCGCAAGGATAGATTACTGCAGCAGCACGGGTATTTCGTGCTGCGCTTCCTTGCAGAGGACGTAGGCAAAGAGTTGGATGCGGTCCTCGACACCATCCTGGCTGCATTGGTGAATCGAACATCGATGTCCGCCGGGTCATGAATGTGCGAATCCTTCTGCTCCAAACTGCGGACGAGGGCAAAGTCGGAAGCGGGTTACACGGAGGAAACTCAAAGAGAAACGCACTTGTTTCGGAGATCGATCGAATTACTTTTCTTACATGACGTTTCCGCTGACGGCGTATATCGAAGCCGCCCTTGAGTTGGCCCGTTACGACAAGCTGGAAGACGGCTCGTTTTCGGGCGAGATTCCGAAACTCAAGGGCGTAATCGCGTTTGGCAAATCACTCCGGGAGTGTGCAGCCGAATTACGCTCGACTTTGGAGGACTGGATTCTAGTGGGGCTCAGGTTGGGTCACAAGTTGCCCGTCCTTGCAGGCATCAATCTGAACAAGGTAAAGATTGGCCGCCTGGCGCCCAGTTAAGCGCCGCGAGTTCATCCGCAGACTGCGCGGCTTGGGCTTCGATGGTCCTTACTCGGGAACCCGCCATCAGTTCATGACGTTCGGCTCTCCACTCTAGCGAGGTGGTGGGGCAGCAAGCCCTTGAGAAAACTCATATCCTTCTCCCGGCCAGCCACCAATTTGGAAACCGCCAGGTCATGGACTTCCAGGCAAAGGCCCGTGCCGCCACCCGTATTTGGGTTTTGGATTGGAATAAGACGATCCCGCCATCCAGCGGGTAGCGAGGCGGTCTCCGCACTCACCCCATGGGCGTAGTAACCAAAGGTTTGATGGAACGGGGATCCCTCGCCAATCGAGCCATCGATCAAGTCGCTGTCTGCTGGATCACGGAGCGAGAATACGTCGGCCTCCACTGAAACCAGCAACTCATCCGGAGCCTGAGGAAACTGACCCAATACCGCCTGGCTGCCCACGACGACAAACTCCGGGGCGCCGGTGATACCGGCAGCCGCCCGGATGATGTGTTCAAGCTGTGGCCGGCGCATGGCGGAAGCGGGTTTTGATGGCCCAGATTTCCAGTCGCGGATGCATTTTGCCGCGACCAACGGGTGAGATTGGTGCGGGCCAGCTCCAGTAGTTCAGGGCGCTGTCGCACCCGCTCAGCAACTTGCCGAGCCAGTTCCAAACTCACCTGATCGATCTCAGAATTTTTCATGGCGACGACTGCGAGATTCTCCGCTTCATCATCCTTCAAGGGCTCAGAGGCGGCAACCCCATTTGTGCTGCCTAGTCAGGCGGCATATCTACCTCTTCTGGGTTGTTCTGAGTGCGATCGTTTTTCCTGCAAGCGACAGCGTATAGCTAATACATGCCATAAGCTAGCGGAATGGGA
>JALOTU010000280.1 GCA_025457725.1 Verrucomicrobiota bacterium | reverse complement strand
GCGAGGAAGGTGACGTCGGTCGTACAGCTGTATTCACGAATTTCACGAGTGACCGTGATCTGCAGTTCTTCGACGGCCTGACAGGCGGGTTGCCGACGGATCCCCTCACCCGAATCTACCTGGGCGGCAACAGCACCACGGACAGCGCGTTGTTTGATGACTTCTATCTGAGCAAGTCAGGCTACAACCCCACGATTCCCCGGGCTTTTGGATATGCGGGCGCTGGCACCAAGCTCACCCTGCAGTGGTCCGGAAGCCAATGGGAGCTTGTCTTCGAAGGCGCGTTGGAAGAAGCCCCTTCCATCAACGGGCCGTGGAGCTCGATCACCGGGGCCGTCTCGCCTCACGCGATCAGCACGACGGGAACGCAGAAGTTCTACCGTGCTGTTTGCAACTGATTAGTTCAATCGTTTGAATCACCCGATCGGGGTGACCCAAGGCGACGCGGGTCACCCCGGTTTTGCGTTGTGAGGCCCAGGCAAACGACTCGCACACGCGGGGTCACTCGGGGGAAGTCATGGGAGAAAGCACGCTCATCTCTTCCGTTCTCTCACCAACCGCCTGGATTGAAGCTCGGCAACAAACCTCGGTGAACGGCTTTCCCCTTTCTGGCTGGGCCAAGCAAACGGGTTAACCCCCTGCGGCCGATGCGTTGTAAGAGCGGTGATCGGGCCAGCAGTGGAATTCGGAGCGGTGAATGCACCATCGCTGCGCCGGGTGGCTACAGCAGGTTCACCGGCAGCGTTTCCGGAGGCGAGGCCTCCGATGGCGGGTGCTCCGAAATTACAGCACTCGTCCCAACCTTTGGAACTGGCGCCGGTTTCCCCACCCGCCTACCGCCCTTGTCGGGGCTCACACCGGGAGGGCGTTGAGTTAATGTGCCTCCTGCAAGCGCTCCTCGAATCCGCGCCAGCACCCCACAACAGGACCGGAGTTGCTCCTCGGTCAGATCGGGCAGCAATTCACCCAGCCTCGCCGCAAGATGGCTGTTCGCGGCCGAAAGTGCGCTACTTCCCAGGGACGTCAATTGAAGTCGCCCTCCAGCCGGTCCACCAGCACCTGGATGTTCTGCCGGGAAGTCCCACGGTGCCGGGCCAGTTGAGGCACGGTCAGGCTGGAATGGCCTTGCAGCCACTTGAGCGCGGTGCGGGCCGGAAGCGACAGTCCCGGGGATCCACGACCCACATCCACCGATCTCCGCAACCTGGCTGCGATTGCCATAACCTCCCCAAGCAACTCCTCCAATTCATCATCAATTCCATCCGCCACGACAATTACTTGTCATCTTGACATTGTGTTGTCAATGTGGTTTTAAAGAAGGGCGCATTGCTGTCGGTTGGGCGGCAAGGCGCCTTGGTCAGACGGGTCCGGTTTACAGCGCGGCGGCGACCAGGTCGCCGACTTCGGTGGTGCTGTGGCCCATCTTGCCCGCAGCCAGCGACTGGATCTTCGTGTTGATGATCTTGATCACGGCTTCCTCGATGGCCGCCCCGGCTTTGGTCTCGCCCAGGAAATCCAGCATCATGCCGCCTGCGTTGATGGCGGCCAGCGGATTGATCACGTTCTGGCCGGTGTACTTGGGGGCGCTGCCGCCCATGGGTTCAAACATCGAGGTGCCTTCGGGATTCAGATTGCCGCCAGCGGCCACGCCGAGTCCGCCCTGAACAATCGCCGCCAGGTCGGTGATGATGTCGCCGAACATGTTGTCGGTGACGATCACGTCGAACCACTCGGGGTTCTTCACAAACCACATGCAGATGGCGTCCACATGGGCGTAGTCCGTTTTCACCGTGGGGAAGCCGGGCGCCATTTCCTGAAAACCACGCCACCAGAGGTCGAAGGCGTAGGTCAGTACGTTGGTCTTGCCGCAGAGCGTGAGCTGCGACGCCTTGCCGACGCTGACATCCTCGGGCTTGAGCCCCTTCCAGGGCTTTCCATGTCGCCGCTTTTTGGCCACTTCGAAGGCGTATTTCAGGCAACGGTCCACGCCGCGGCGGGTGTTGATGGATTCCTGGACGGCCACCTCGTTGGGTGTGCCCTTGAAAAGGTTGCCTCCGGCGCCCGCGTAAAGGCCCTCGTTGTTCTCGCGCACCACCACGAAATCCACGTGTTCCGGTCCCTTGTCCTTCAAGGGGCAATCGGCCGCGCGATAAAGTCTAACGGGGCGCAGATTGATGTATTGCTCCAGCTCGAATCGCAGCCGCAGCAGGATGCCCTTCTCCAAAATGCCGGGTTTCACCTGGGGATGACCGACGGCCCCAAGGTAGATCGCCTTGTATTTGCGAAATTCCTCAACCGCGCTGTCCGGCAGCACCTCGCCGGTCTTCAGATAGCGATCGCCGCCAAAATCGTAGTGGTGCCAGTTGAGCTTGAAGCCGAACTTGGAAGCGGCCGCCTCGCACACCTTGATGGCTTCACGCGTGACTTCCGGACCGGTCCCATCCCCGCCGATAACTGCAATGTTATGAGTCGTCATATGAAATCTGGTTCCCCGCCATGGCGGGGCTCCGAATGCTAACGCTTTGCAGGGGGCAGGCAAGAGCGGAGCGTTGGCGGCAGCCCGCAAACGCCCCAAACACGGCCCGATGCCGGGCCTTGCTGACGGGCCGTAGAATTGAATATCCTGATTCTCATCATGGCCAACATGCTGACCACGCACCTGAATTTCTTCTGGGCCGGCCTTCTCAAGCAAAGCCAGACGGGCGCCCTCGTGCCTTCCCAGAGGTTTCTGGTTGCCAAGATGATTGCTCCGGTTCCCGAGACCTGCGAGGGCCTGATCATCGAGCTGGGGGCCGGGACCGGCGCCCTCACGCTCCGGCTGGCCGCCAAGTGCCCGAAAGCGCGCATCGTGGCCTGTGAAATCAATCCCACGCTGGCGCGCGAGTGCAGAAACAGTCTGACCCGGGCGGGATACGACGGGCGGGTGGAGGTGGTGTCAGCCGCAGCCGAGCAGCTGCTGGCGGAATACGTCGGGCGCAAAACCGGGAAGCCAGAATTCGTCATCTCCGGCATCCCGCTGGGACACATGGACGGAGTCCGGGCCCGCCACCTTCTGGACATCATCCGCCAGTCACTCGCGGAGGGCGGGATGTATATTCAGTTCCAGCATTCTTTGCTGGACCGCAAGAATATCAGAACCCGTTTTGTCCAAACCCACACCGTTCCGGCCCTGCTGAACTTCCCTCCGGCAGTCGTCTACTACGCCCAGAACTGACGCAACTGAGGGACGGGACGGCATAATGGAGGAACGAGGTAGAACTCGTCGCGCTGCGACGAGTAGCGCCGCGTTCAGCGGCGCAACGAATGGCTGCAAACCCCGATTTCGCCCGCGGAACGCGATCGGGGTCATCGCAGCGCGACAACCCCTCCCCGCCGGAGCTGAGACGCCTTCCGTGGTGAGTCCTCCGCGAATCGCCGGTCAGGATTGGGATCCCGAAGGCACCGGGGAAACGGATTCGATGACCGCCTTGAACCCGGGCTTGGGCCGGGCATCCCGGCCAAAAAGCAAAGGGTAGCTGGTCCGGCCTCGGACCGGCCAGTTGTTCAGCCAGGAATCGGCATCCGTCACCCCCCAGAACGTGACGCGGTCGAGGGTCTTCCGGTGCTTCATATACACGGAAAACAGGCCGGCATAGCGCTCGGCGAGTTCCAACTGGACCGACGCGGGCAACGCGTCGACATAGGGATTCAGCGCCGGGTTGGCCTCCGCTCGCAGGGAAACGTCCGCGCCACGATCCCAGGTGCTGGAGGGCAGCACGTCCACATCCAGTTCCGTCACCATCACCTTGATTCCCAGCTGCGACAATGCCGTCAAGGACGCATCCACCTGCGCCAGGGTGGGCGAATCCATCCTGAGATGCTGCTGGGTGCCGATCCCCGAGACTTTGACCCCGCGGTTTTGGAGGTTGCGGATCAAGGCGACGGCGCCATCGCGTTTGGGCGCATGCTCGAGGGAATAGTCATTGTAATAGAGCTCGGCGGACGGGTCGGCTTCCCGGGCATACTCGAAGGCCTTTTCCAGATAGTCCTCGCCGATGATCCTCAGCCAGGGGGTCGGACGGAGGGTGCCGTCCTCGTTCAACGCCTCGTTCACCACATCCCAGCCATGGATCCGCCCCTTGTATCGGCCCACAACGGTATGGATGTGGTCGCGCATCCGCAGGAGCAACGCCTCACGATCCAGCGGGGTTCCCTCCGCATCCTCGAAGACCCATCGGGGCGTCTGGCTATGCCACACCAGGGTGTGACCGACGATGAACATGTTGTTGCGTTCGCCAAAATCAACGTAGCGGTCCGATGCGGAAAAGTCGTAACGATCCGGCTCCGGATGCACGGATTCCCATTTGAGGACATTCTCAGCCGTGACGCTGTTGAAGTGTGTCTTGATGAGGGTGGCGACGCGGTTGTCCGTCTCGCTGAACTGCGCCTCGTTGATCGCGGCCCCGATGAGAAACGAATCCCGGCAGGCGTCCTTGAGGGCAGGCTCGGCGGTGGCGCAGCCGGCCACAGCCAGCAGGCTCGCGAGCAGCGCGGGAAACGGGTGTGATGGCATCATGGCTTCCATACCTGGTTCAACGCCGGATCATAGCAATCCGCGCAGGATTGCGACATACGACAAATGGTCGATGGGATGCCGGGCAAACGGCGGCGGCCTTACAACGGGAAACGCCGGCAACTTGTGTGCGATCAAGGGCGGGCGGTGACGGGAATGGCCTCCTTGGGCATCGACCGGAGGTATTTGGCAGCCGCCTCGGTGCGGCATCGCACATGGAGTTTTTCGTAAATGTGCATCAGATGGGTTCGCACGGTGGAGAGGCTGATCTCCAATCGAGTGCCGATTTCCTTGTTGGACAGGCCTTCGGCCAGCAAGGCGAGGATCTCAGATTCGCGTGCCGAGAGATCGCCGGTTTCGTCCTGGCCCATGGGCAGTTCGAGGAACGAACGGACCACCATCCGGGCGACCTCGCTGGTCATCGGAGCGCCGCCGGCCCGCACCTCCGCGATGGCCTGGAGAATCTCGGTTTCATCCGAACGCTTGAGCACATACCCGCAGGCCCCGGCCTTGAGCGCCTGGAAGATCACTTTGATGTCCTTGTACACCGTGAGCATGATCACCTGGCGGAACCACAGGTGCAGACGCATCGATGACCCTCGGTGCTGCTGAGAAACTCCGCCAGGCACTGGCGCAAGGTGGCGTTGTCCTCGACGATGGCAATGGTCGTGGTCATTCCGGTGGATTCCATCCAAGCTGGACTTGATGCATGAGCTGACATTGTGAGTCTAGGCCAACAGCGGTGATCGAACAACATTCCATTCTGACCCGCGCAATCTAACCCGGAACGCGCCGGGATGTAATCGGTCAGATGTCGTATGCCGTCACCCCCGCTTCCGTTCCTTCAGGACCGGCAAAGGCAGGTCAATCCAGACGGTTGTCCCGAATCCCGGCCGCGATTCCATCCGGCAGCGGCCGCCGATGTTCTCCAGCCGGTTGGACAGGTTCCTCAGCCCGTGCCCTCCTGCCGTACCGGCGTCGAGGTCATAGCCGCACCCGTTGTCTGCGATAACGACTTCAATTGACTCCTCCCCGGCGGTGAGGCGGAATTCGACCTCCGATGCGTGGGCATGCTGC
>JALOTU010000279.1 GCA_025457725.1 Verrucomicrobiota bacterium | reverse complement strand
GAACGCCTCGACGCGGGCGCGCACCTCGACGTTTTGCGGCGAATCCAATTGTCCGATGATCTCTGTGTGCATCGGCACGTTGGTGGCCGTGACCTCCATGACCTCCACAATCGGCGGGGGCGGGGCGACCGGCGCGGCCGGCTTGCAACCGGCAGCCGCGATGATCCCGGCGGCCGCTGCCAGAGTGGTGACCCATCGGGCCGCGGGCGCGCCCGGCCACTTCGTGGCGGGAGAAGGGCATGGGCTATACTTCATTGGCTTGGATTTCATAAAGTCTGGTTTGCTGTGTTTCACCGGGGATCGCGGTTGGCATCGGTTTGTCCGGATTCAGGATCGGTGAGGCTCGCTCGCATTATCACCACATTGTCGAATGCCCGGCGGAATGTAAATGGTGCTGAACACACGACTCCCGGGGCTGGCGCAATTGAACTCCACAGCGATGGTCCCGAAGGACAACCAGGGGAGGGGCCGGCGTAAGCTTCACTGGACTACTGGATTGGCGCTGCCGGAGCCGCTCGCCCCCCCGGCTTTTCCGGTGTCCCTTGAGCCGGTGATCGTGCGCGCCGTGCGCTGGCGAAGTTCAGGCTGGTTTGTTTCGGCCGCCCTTCGATAGGCTTATGGGTGTGGCGGTCGCCTTGTGGGGCCGGCTCCGGGTCGCGCCGGAGGAACCTCGAGGATCGCTTCGCGCCGGATGGATGCACCAAGACTGATTTCAACCACGAACAAGCAACGATGAACAAGCCTCGCCTGAACAACCTGATCCGGCCTCGGATTCGGTCATTGCGCCCGTATACTCCCGGCGAGCAGCCGAAGGAAACGGGATTGATCAAGCTGAACACCAACGAGAATCCCTTTCCGCCCTCGCCCAGGGTGCTCCATGCCGTGCGGGCGGCGGTGGACGGCCGGTTGCGGCTTTATCCCAATCCTTCCGCCGAGGGCCTGCGCGCCCGGTTGGCGACGCTTCATGGTTGTCATCCGGAGAACATCATCGTGGGCAACGGTTCGGATGAACTGCTGGCCTTGTCCACGCGGGCCTAGCTACTCGCTCTATCCGGTGCTGGCGGCCATTCAGGGGGCGGCGCAGAATCCGGTTCCGCTCAACCCGGACTTCAGCCTGCCTGCACTCAAGGAATTGAAGCAGGGCAAGCTGTGGGATTTCGAGGCGGCACTGACCTTCATCACCACGCCCAACGCCCCGGGCGGACGGGGTTACGGTACGGCGGAACTGGAGGGTTTGTGCCGGCTGATAAAGGGGGTGGTGGTGCTGGATGAAGCCTATGTGGATTTCGCCCGGGAACACGCCCTGCCGCTGGCGTTGAAACATCCGCAGGTCATCGTTTCCCGCACCTTTTCCAAGGCCTACTCCCTCTGCTTCCAACGGGTGGGCTACTTTGTGGGCCATCCCGAGCTGATTGGCGCCCTGCACAAGATTCGCGACAGTTACAACGTGAACGGCCTGGGACAGGTCGCCGCCGAGGCCACGCTGGACGATCTGCCCTATTACCAGGACAACTTCAAAACCCTCATCGCCACCCGCGAGGAGACCGGCGCGCAACTGGAGCGGCTGGGATTCAGGGTGTTCCCCAGCCAGACCAACTTCCTCCTGGTGCGACCCCCGCAATTCCCGGCGCAGGACTGGCTGGAGAAGCTGCGCAAGCGAAAAATCCTGGTGCGCTGGTTCAGCGCCCCCGAGGTGCACACCGCCCTGCGCATCACCATCGGCACCGCGGCGGAAATGGAGCGGTTGGTGAAAGTCGCCAAGGCCATCCTCCGCTGACTGGAGGGTTTTTGGGGGCGGCGACTCCATCCCCTTTCCAACAGCGTGCCGGGGGAGATCGGGAGTAGGTGACGACCGCGGTGCGGTTGAAAAAACGTGTCCGTTCCGGCGATTTGCAATCCGAGATCAGGAATGACCGAAGGGCTGCAAATTGTCGGGTCTGACACGACGGTCCGATTGCAAGTTGTCGGGACTGACACGTCGGTTGACGGTCAGTCTTTGGGTCGCAGTCAGGACTAATGGAACGTTTGTTCGCCACCCTCTGTCCTCTCTGCGATCTCCTGTTCAAATGATTCCTCAGGTGGAGCTTGCACTTGTAGGCGGCGACCTGAGGAGTCGGTGGGCGCGCTACAGGGCACTCGTCACCTCGTGCGCTACAGGGCACTCGTCACCTCGTGCGCTACAGTCGTTGCGGGGTACTCTTCCTCCGGCAGTTCCTCCCTGCTCCTTCCGCCTGAGGCTGCATAACCGGACATTGCGCTTGGGCGAGTGTAGGCTAGTTTCCGCAAAATGGTTCGGACGCTGAGATGGGTTTCGCCGGTGATTGTGCTGGGGCTGTTTGCGGCGGCACTGTTCGCTTTGCATCGCGAGCTGCACCACTACCGGCCGCAGGAGATCCGGGAAGCGCTCGACAGCCTTCCCCGGAGCCGGTTGCTCCTGGCGTTGGGTTTCACGGTTTTGAGCTACTTTGTTCTGACTGGATATGACTGGCTGGGCTTGAAATATGCCGCCCGGAAACTCGCCTACGGGCGAGTGGCCCTCGCCTCGTTTCTGGCCTACGTGTTCAGCTACAACATCGGATTCTCCATCCTGGGAGGCAGCGCGGTGCGTTACCGCCTTTACTCGGCCTGGGGACTCCTGGGAATGGACATGGCCCGGGTGATTGTGTTTACCACGGTGACGTTCTGGCTGGGAATGGGCACCGTGCTGGGCGGCTTGTTTGTGTCGGGGATCAACCTGGGGTCCATTGGCCTGTCCATTGGGGTGGAGCGCGGCTTGGGGGCGCTGCTGCTGTTGGGTGTGCTGGCTTACCTGGTCGGCGCTTTCCGGGTGCGCCGTCCCCTGCGGGTGCGCGAGATGGAGTGGAGTTTTCCCCGTCCGATACTGGCTTTGGGGCAGCTGGGGCTGGCCACGGTTGATCTCCTGATGGCCGGCTTGGTGTTGTTCGTCTTGTTTCCAGGAGACGATGTGTCGTTCCCGACTTTCCTGGGAATCTATCTCACGGCCCTGGCGGCCGGCCTGGTCAGTCATGTCCCCGGGGGGTTGGGGGTTTTTGAGGCCACCCTGTTGCTTCTCTTGCCCACAGCCGTTCCGCATCCGCAGCTGATCGCCATGCTGGTGGCCTTTCGCGTGGTTTACTATCTGATCCCGTTTCTGGGTGGACTTGTCCTGATCGGTGGACACACCGCCTTGCGACAGCGCCGGCATCTGGTCGGCGTGGGGAATCTGGTGTCGAAAGGAATTGCGCTGGTCACCCCGCGGGTGCTGACTTTTGCGGCGTTCTTCTCGGGCATTGTTCTGCTGGTGTCGGGGGCCACGCCGGCGTCCGGCATCCGGTTGGCGTGGCTGGGACGTTTGCTTCCGGTGGGAATGCTGGAATTGTCGCACTTTCTCGCGAGCCTGTGCGGAGTGGGTTTGTTGTTCCTTGCGCGGGGCCTTCAGCTGAGGCTGAACGTTGCCTGGGCGGCCACGCTGTGCGCGCTGATTGCGGGGGCGGTCTTCTCGCTGGTCAAGGGGCTGGACTACGAGGAAGCGACGCTCCTCCTGCTGGCTGCGGGCGGGCTGGCCGCGAGCCACCGGTATTTCCATCGTCAATCATCATTGTGGGATCAACGCTTCTCGCCGGGGTGGCTGGTGGCCATCGGGGCGGTTTTGGTCGGAACCGTGTGGATCGGTTTTTTCGCCTACAAGCACGTGGAATACTCGAGCGAGCTTTGGTGGCAATTTGAAGTGAGCGGGAATGCGCCGAGATTCCTGCGCGCTTCGGTGGGGGTTGCCCTGGTGGTGATGGTCGTCGGGCTCACCCGGCTGTTCCGAGCCGCGCGACATCCAACGCCCTTGCCTCAAGCCGAGGATCTCGAGGCCGCCATGCAGATTGCCGGGGAAGCCCCCGTGACCGGGGCCAATCTGGTGGCGCTGGGCGACAAGGCGTTGCTGTTCAGTGAATCTCGCCGCAGCTTTCTCATGTATGGAACCTCCGGGCGCTGCTGGGTGGCCATGGGCGATCCCGTCGGCGAGGAGGGGGAGTCGGAGGAACTCGTCTGGGCATTTCGAGAACAGTGCGAGGCAGCCGGGGCCTGGACCGTCTTCTATGAAGTGGCGGCCAGCCGACTCTCCCTCTATGTGGATCTGGGAATGTCGCTCTTCAAGCTGGGGGAGGAAGCCCGGGTGGACCTCCGCACTTTCACCCTGGAGGGGGGGCGCCGGAAGGGATTGCGGCGAACCCGGTCCAAGTTGGAGGCCGATGGCTGCCGGTTCCTGGTTTGGGAGCCCGCGGAAGTGGCTGCCCGGCTTCCGGAATTGCAAGCCGTTTCCGATGCGTGGCTCAAGGACAAGCAGAGCCGGGAAAAGGGATTCTCCCTGGGATCCTTCTCTCCCGGATACGTGGTGCGCTTTCCGGCGGGCGTGGTGTTGCTGCACGATCGCCCGGTGGCCTTTGCCACGCTCTGGCCCGGCGGTCAATGGGAGGAACTGTCCGTTGATTTGATGCGATACCGAGCGGATGCTCCACCAGCGACAATGGAATACCTGTTCATCCAGTTGATCCTGCAGGCCAAGGAACAGGGCTATCACTGGTTCAATCTCGGCATGGCGCCGTTCTCGGGCATCGAGCACCACCCGCTGGCGCCGCTGTGGAACCGGCTGGGGGCGCTTCTGTATCGGCACGGGGAACATTTCTACAACTTCCAGGGATTGCGCCAGTACAAGGAGAAATTCGACCCGGTCTGGGAACCCAAATACCTGGCATGCCGGGGCGGGTTGATCCTGCCGCGGGTGCTCACCGATGTGGGGGCTCTCGTTTCCGGAGGAATCTCCGGCATGATCCGCAAATGACCCGAATCCAATGAGACTGAAGATCCTGTTGACGGCACTCCTGGTTGCGCTATTCGCAGGACTGCAGGCCGGTCCCGCCAAACTGGATGACACGCTTCTACTGCCGGAAGGCACACCGGCAGAGGGGACCACCTTTGCCATCCTCCTTACTGGCGACGGCGGGTGGGCGGAACTGGTGCGCGCCATCGCCGAAGGGCTCAATGCCACCAACATCCCCACGGTCGGGTGGAATTCCAAGGAGTACTATTGGACGCGCCGGACGCCTGACGAAGCCGCAAAGGATCTCGCCGCTCTCCTGGCGCGATTCCGCAGGGAATGGAACCGGGAACGGGTGGTGCTCGTCGGCTACTCGCGCGGTGCCGATGTCCTGCCCTTCCTCGTCAATCGCCTGTCCG
>JALOTU010000278.1 GCA_025457725.1 Verrucomicrobiota bacterium | reverse complement strand
TCTACGCCGGTGATCGCATTGCTCGATTACGGTTCCGGCAACCTGCGCAGCGTCCACAAGGCGCTGCTCGCCGTGGGTGCCGAGGTGCAACTGGCGCAAACCCCCGAGGCCATCGGGGATGCCCAGGCCATGGTCCTGCCCGGCGTGGGCGCCTTCGACGACTGCATCAACGCGCTGCAGCGACAGGGGCTGCTCCAGGCGGCCAGGGATTTCATTGCGACAGGCCGGCCGTTTCTGGGCATCTGCGTGGGTTACCAGGCCCTGTTCGAGGCCAGCGACGAGTTCAACAGTTGCGCCGCGGGCCTGGGGGTGTTCCAGGGAAAGGTCGTGCGTTTCTCGGGGAACCATGGCCTTAAGATTCCCCAAATCGGCTGGAACCAGGTGGAAATCACCGCGCCCGCTTGCCCCGTGTATCGGGACATCCCCAACGGCAGCTATTTCTACTTCGTCCACAGCTTTTACCCGCAACCAGGGGATGAATCAATTATCGCCACACGCACGGAATACGGGGATCCGTTCGCCAGCTCCGTCTGGAAGGACAACGTGTTCGCCACCCAGTTTCATCCGGAGAAAAGCCAGGCGATGGGGCTCAAGCTGCTGCGCAATTTCGCGGAGCTGGCGCGGTGAATCCATGAGAGCACTCCAGCCATGAGCATCGAAGAACTCTGGAGCCTGATCCCGTATTTGGCCATTCCCGCGACGATCCTGCTGGTCATCCTGGGCTTGTTTGTCACCCATCGTTTCATCCTGAAGGCGCACACGGCGTCCACGGGAAAGAAGTTCCGCAACCAGATGATCATGCTGGGTCTGAGCGCGGCGGGCGCCTTGCTGATCATCATGGTCCTGCCCATTGGCGACGAAAAACGAGGCCAGATCCTCAGCCTGATCGGCATCGTGGTCAGCGCGGGAATCGCGCTTTCCTCGACCACCTTGCTGGGCAATGCCATGGCCGGACTGATGATCCGCGCCGTACGCGCCTTTCGCCTCGGGGAATTCATCGAGGTGGACGGCCATTTTGGCCGGGTCTCCGACATGGGTTTGTTTCACACGGAAATCCAGACCGAGGATCGTGATCTCAAGACGCTGCCCAACGTGCTATTGGTCACCAACGCGGTGAAGCGCATCCGCCCCTCCGGCACGATCCTTTCCGCCCAGGTGTCGCTGGGTTACGATTTATCGCCAAACCGGATTCAGCGCCTGCTGGTGCAGGCGGCTCAGGAGATCGGCTTGAAGGATCCCTTCGCCAGGATTGTGGACCTGGGCGACAATGCGATCACCTACAAGGTGGCGGGATTGCTGCAGGACGTCTCCGAACTGCTGGTCAAGCGATCCGAGCTGCGGGTGGCGATGATTCAAACACTCCACGCTGACGGCGTGGAGATCGTTTCGCCGCAGTTCAGAAACACCCGGATGATTGATCCGCAGCGATCATTCATTGCACCCCTGCAGGAAGTCCGGACCGGCGCGACCGCGGAACCCAACTCGGAGATCGTGGTCTTCGACAAGGCGGAGGAAGCCGCCTCGCTGGATTCGCTGCGCACCGCGCACAGTGATTTGGAAAAGGAAAAGGAGGCCCTCCAGAAGGCGCGCAAGGACCAAACCGGCCCGGAGCTGGAGAAGACGGACGCCGAAATCGAGCGGCTCGAAAAGCGGCTGGCCCGCCTGCTCAAGGTCATTGTCGCCCGCGAGAACCGCGCGGCCGAAAAGGAATAGGGAAATCCCTCAAAGCCCTTGTCGCCAGCGCCGGGTATGCTACCCTTCGGGTGTAAGACCGGACGCTGCAAGCAACCAAAAAACCAAAGGAGACTGAAGACTATGCCATTTGAACTACCTGCACTGCCGTACGACAAGGCGGCACTCGAACCCCACATTGACGCCCAGACGATGGAGATCCATCACGATCGCCATCACAACGCCTACGTCACCAACCTGAACAAGGCCATCGCCGGCAACCCCGGCTTGGAAGCCAAGACCCTGGACGCGCTGCTTTCCGATCTCGCCTCCGTGCCGGACGCGATCCGGGGCGCCGTGCGCAACAACGGGGGCGGCCATTGGAACCACACGTTTTTCTGGAACATCATGGCGCCGAAAGCCGGCGGAGCTCCCGGCGGAAAACTGGCCGAGGCCATCAACGCTGCGTTTGGCAGCTTTACAGACCTGCAGGCGAAGTTCGAAAACGCCGGCGCCACGCGCTTCGGCAGCGGTTGGGCCTGGCTCCTGGTGAATCAGGGAAAGCTGGAAGTGGTCAGTACCGCCAATCAGGACAACCCGCTCATGGGCAGGGCGGTCGCCGGCTGCGAAGGAAAACCGGTCATCGCCGTGGACGTGTGGGAACACGCTTACTACCTCAAATACCAGAATAAACGTCCCGATTACCTCAAGGCTTGGTGGAACGTGGTCAATTGGGAGCAGGCTGGCAAAAACTATGAGGCCGCCCTGCGCTGATTAAAGGTCCGCTCTTATCCAGCGCGTCGGAGTTGATCCGACGCGCTTTTTCGCGCCCCACGACCCTTGCGCAATCCGTTCCGGCCCATCTTGGCAGGTTTTTCACTCACAACCGGCGGCGGTTCGGACTGGAACAAGGGCAAAGGCAGTTGAAATCCTTTCATCGTGCCTGCCACCCAGCAGGATAAGTGCCCGGGCTTCCGGCTCAACACGGTTGATGTCCCCAATCCTCCTCCTTGAGGGCCTCCTCATAACGCGCCATCTGTTCCTCGGCTGATAATTGCCCCACGGGTTCAGACGGGCCGGATGTCACATCATGGACAGGAGCGGCTGCGCTCCGTTCCGGATGCGGCTGCTCCTTGAGGTTGGTTGAATCGGAGGCTTCTGACTGTGAATGCGGATCGTGCGGCGGAGTGGTCATGCGCGGAACAAACTAACCCAAAAGCGTCGCTGGGTCACGCGCGCAAAGGCAACCATACCTTGGACCGCGCCGTCCTCCGGCGACGCAGAACACTCGGATCTGCAACCACGCATGTCTTGCAAAGCAGCAGACGTCCCGGGTCGTTGGAGGTGGCTGCATGCAGGCGATTTCCCGCGCTTCTGCAAAATGAAAAACACCCTGGGGTCAGCCTCGGTACTTGCGCTGGTTTGACCGGCTTCGCTACTGTCGGCCAACATCTCGGAAGCCATGCCAAAACACATCGGTATTCTTACCAGCGGCGGTGATTGTCCCGGTCTCAACGCAGCCATCCGGGCGGTGGCCCGGGCGGCCGGCGATCACAACATCCAGGTCACCGGCTTCAAGGACGGGTTTCGCGGCCTGGTCCATGACCACACCATCGAACTCGAGCCGGCCATGCTTTCCGGCATTCTGACCGATGGCGGCACCATTCTGGGCACCAGCCGGGACAAGCCGCACAAGATGCCCATCGGCGGCAAGGAGTGCGACATGACCCACGCCATCGTGGAAACCGCTCACCGTCGCAAGCTGGATGCCCTGGTGTGCATTGGTGGCGGGGGAACGCAGAAGAACGCCCTCCGACTTCAACAGGCCGGCCTTAACGTGGTCACGCTTCCCAAGACCATCGACAACGATATCTACGGAACGGACATGAGCTTTGGGTTCGATACCGCGCTGGAGATCGCCACCCAGGCCATGGACCGTCTTCACTCCACCGCTTCCAGCCATCGGCGCATCATGGTGGTGGAGATCATGGGGCACCGGGCCGGCTGGCTGGCGCTCGGCGCCGGCATGGCCTCGGGCGCGGATGTCATTCTCATCCCGGAGATTCCCTATAACATCGGGGCGGTCGCCGACGCCATCTCGGACCGGGCCCGGGCGGGAAAACGCTTCAGCATCGTGGCCGTGGCGGAAGGGGCGATGTCCAAACCGGATTTCAAGCACATCAGCCAATTGGTGAAGCGAAAGGAGTCAGGAAAGAAATCGCAACGCAAGGAGGCCTCACAGGACCTGGCCAGCTTCCACGCCGCGCACACGGACCACACGCTGCGGCTCACGCAGAAGCTTGAGAAACTCACCGGTCAGGAATCCCGCCTGACGATTCTCGGGCACCTGCAGCGCGGAGGCACCCCATCCGCCGCCGATCGGCTCCTCTGCACCCGGCTGGGCACCGCCTGTGTGGAAGCGTTGCTCAAGCAGCAGTACGGGGTCATGATCGCGGTGCGCGGAATGGACGTCGTCCCGGTTCCCATTGAAGAGGTGGCCGGACGCAAAAAGCTGGTCCCC
>JALOTU010000277.1 GCA_025457725.1 Verrucomicrobiota bacterium | reverse complement strand
CAGAAAGTTGAAAGCCTGTCGGAATCTTGGTCCCAGCCCCAAGTACAGGTCAGCGTTGGCCAGCGAGTCAGCGATCATGGGAGTCCATTCTCATCTGATCGGGGAGGCGAGGACAAGCGAAAGACGGCGCGCCCATGCACCGACATTGACTTTCAAACGGGCGCGCAGGATTCTCGATCCATGGAAATAGAACGGCCGGAGGCCATCGAGCGTGAACCCGATTGCACGGCGTGCGGACCGACGGCGTATCCGGCCTTTGGCCGGTGGCTAAGAACCAGAAGGTCAGGGGTGGCCGCGTGAGCCAGGGTTCGCGCAAGCGTGCCGTTCTGTTGCTGACCTGCGAACACGGTGGCCATCGCATCCCAGCACCCCACGCGTCCCTGTTTCGCGGCGCCGAAAAGCTCCTCGCCTCGCATCGCGGATGGGATCCCGGAGCGCTCCCGCTTGCGCGGCTGATGGCGCGGCGTTTGGGTCGACCGCTGCTGGCGGTGACATGGACGCGGCTGCTCGTTGAGGCCAACCGCGCGCCGAGCAACTCCCGCATCTGGTCGCGCTTTACCAAAGCCCTGCCTTGGGAGGAGCGACAACGCATCCTCGATCGGTGGTGGTGGCCGCATCGACGGACTGTCGAACGGGCGGTGGCGTCCGGGCTCGCGCACGGCGGTGGCGTCGTGCATGTGGCAGTGCACAGTTTCACCCCCGTCCTGGACGGCGAGGTGCGCAACGCGGACGTGGCTTTTCTCTACGACAGCCGGCGAAAACGCGAGGCGGATTTCTGTCGCCGCTGGGCTGCGGAGCTCCATCGGCTCGATCCCGGGCTGCGGTTGCGGTACAACTATCCGTATCGCGGCGTCGCCGACGGTTTGCCCACCTGGCTGCGCCAGCGGCATGCGCCGGATCGCTACCTGGGCATCGAATTGGAGATCAACCAGGCCCGGGTGGGTGCGAACGGCTGGCGGCGGTTTCAAGAGCACGTCGCGGACAGCCTGGGCAGGCTTCTGGCAGGCGACTGAGCCGTAACAATTCAGACGGAGTTTTCTTAACCACGGATGAACACCGATCAACCGGATGAAATGTCTTTGCACAGGGCTGGGATTGGGGGCACCAGCCGGTTCGCCAACCAGGGGCGACGGGAACGCATTCGTTGCTTGCCGTATCCGTGTGAATCCGCCTCCATCTCCGGCGTCCCGTGCGCCGCTCAGCGGGCCATCTCCTTTTCGGTTTTGAGCCTCAACTGACCGCAGGCGGCGTCGATGTCGTGGCCTTTCTCGCGACGCAGGGTGGCGGTGACGCCGCGTCGCTCCAACGCCTCCAGAAACGCCTCGCACCGGGCTTCCTCGGGGCGGTCCCAGGGCAACCCTTCAACCTGATTGTACGGAATCAGGTTGACCTTGGCGTGGAGCCGGCGGGCGAGGTCGGCGAGCGGAGCGACCTGGTCGAGTGATCCGTTCACGCCCTCGATGAGGATGTATTCGAAGGTGATCATGCGGCCCTTGTGTTTCTGGTAATACTCGCAGGCGGCGATGAGTTCCTTGAGCGGATACTTCCGGTTCACGGGCATGATGCGTTCCCGCACGGCGTCCGTGGCCCCGTGCAGGGAAATGGCCAGGCGCAACTGCAACGGGTCCTCGGCGAGATTCATGATCTGGGGAGCCAGGCCGCTGGTCGAGACGGTGATCTTGCGCGCGCCGATGGAGCCGCCCCAGGGGGCGTTGAGGATCCGCAGCGCGGCGAGCAGGTTGTCGTAGTTGGCCAGGGGTTCGCCCATGCCCATGATCACGAGGTTGTTGATGAGGCGGGTCGCCGGCTGGGGGGCGCGGGGAGCCGAGCCGTTGCCCTGGGTTCCGCGTTCCGCGTTCCGTGTTTCCCCCATGTGCCATCGCTCGACGGCGTGGACCTGGTCAACGATTTCCGCGATCCCCAGGTTGCGCTTCCACCCGTCCAATCCGCTTGCACAGAACTTGCAGCCATAGGCGCAGCCGACCTGGGTGGACACGCACAACGTATGGCGGTCGCTGGCTTCGCCGTACAGCGCGGGGTTGGCGGGGATCAACACGCTTTCGACGAAAGCGCCATCTGCCAATCGCCAGAGGAACTTCTGGGTGGTGTCCGTGGACCCCTGTTTGCGGAAGAGTTCCAGGGGTTGCAGGGCGAAATGGTCTTGCAACTGGCCGCGCAGGGTTTTGGGCAGGTTTGTCATGGCCTCCCAACCGGCCGCGCGGCGTTCGTGCAGCCAGTGCAAAACCTGATCCGCGCGGTAGGCCGGCTGGTTCCATTCCTGGAACAACCCGAGCAGCGCGTCGCGGCTCAGGGATCGGATGTCAACCATGCCACCCCTCCCGCCCGGGCACCGCTGCGCGGCGGCCGGTGTGCGCTCCGAGGCTTGTCCATTCGTTGAGTATTTGGGGATGCATCCGGAATGTGAACGATCGTGGCGGAGGGTAGCCGGTTGCACCCGTGGAGTTCAATGATGCTTTCCATGCGGCGTGCCTTCGAGCGTGGTCGAGAGCGAGTGAGGCAGGGACGGCCTGCGCGCCGTCCACCGCGCCGTAACAGGCGCGGAACGAATGACGGTGAGGGCGCGTTGTCCGGTCTTTGTTCCGACCCCCTGGACCCGGTCGGGGCCGGCGCAGCGCGCCCAGCCCTCGACTGCATCGTATTGTAGCCGACGACGTGAGGAGTCGATGCCGCTGGGCGGCACTCCTTACGTCGTGGGCTACAGGGGGGTGACGGAGGCGTTCGGTCTGGGCTCCCGAGAATTTCCAACTTCCTTCAGCCTCCTTGGCTGCCCTATGGTGTCCGCGTGCGTTGGAACAAAGTCACCCTGATCGGCGTCGGTCTGCTGGGCGGATCAATTGGACTGGCGTTACGGGAGCGAAAGCTCGCCCGCGAAGTCCATGGCTTTGTCCGCCGCCGGGCCGCCATCCGGGAGTCGATCCAGGTGGGGGCGGTGACGCGCGCCGGAACGGATTTGTTGGAAGCCGTGCGCGGCGCCGACCTCGTCATTCTCTGCACCCCGATTTCTCAAATGGAACGCCTGGCCGGGGAACTGGCGCCGGCGTTGGAGAAGGGGGCCTTGGTGACGGACGTCGGCAGCGTCAAAGCCCCGGTGGTCCGATCGCTCAGCCGCATCATTGGGAAGGCCGGCGCCCAATTCGTCGGCAGCCATCCCATGGCCGGATCCGAATGTGGCGGGGTCCGGTCGGCGCAGTCGGGTTTGTTTGTCGATGCGGTCTGCGTCGTGACACCCCAGGCGTCCTCGGCCAGGCCCGCCGTGCGCCGGGTGCGGATGTTATGGGAATCGCTCGGGGCGCGGGTGCTGACCATGGACGCCGCCTTGCACGACAAACTGGTCTCGCGCGCCAGCCATCTGCCCCATCTCCTGGCCTGTGCGCTGGCCAGCCAGGTTCTGGATCCGCGGGAGGACAAGCGTCAGGCGGCCCTGTGTGCCACGGGATTCAGGGACACCACGCGTGTCGCCTGCGGCGCACCGGAGATGTGGCGCGACATCGCGTTGGCGAACCGCAGGAACCTGATCCGCGATCTGGCCCGGTTCGAGCAGGGGTTGGCCGGATTGCGCCGCTGTCTGGAGGAGGCCGACGTCCCCCGGCTGGAGGCATTCCTGTCCGAGGCGCAGCGGCGGCGCATCCGGTGGAAGCACGCGCGCCACTCGAAATCCAGGTCGCCGGAATGACCATCGCCTGACGCGCCCCCTATCACGCAAAAGATCCTCATGGCGCTGCCACCCATCATCGAAATCGTGCCGCTGTCCGGACCCGTGGCGGCGACGATCACGGTGCCCGGCTCCAAGAGTATCACCAACCGGGCTCTGATTCTGGCGGCGCTGGCGCAGGGCGAGGTCGACTTGCGGGGGGCGCTTTGGAGTGAGGACACGCAGGTGATGGTCGAGGCGTTGCGCGTGCTGGGGTTTGACATCCAGATTCAGGCGGACCCTCAGGACGTTTGCAACCGGCACATCGCGGTCAAGGGACTGGGCGGGAGGATTCCGAGGGCGGGCACGGTGGCGGAGCCGTTGGATTTGTTCGTGGGCAACGCCGGCACGGCGGCCCGTTTCCTGGCCGCGCTCTGTTGCCTGGGGCGGGGGAGCTACCGGTTGCACGGTGTGCCGCGCATGCATGAACGGCCTCAGGCGGCGCTGTTCCGTGCCCTGCGAGAGCTGGGTTACCGTGTGCATTCAGCGTCCGACCATCTTCCGG
>JALOTU010000276.1 GCA_025457725.1 Verrucomicrobiota bacterium | reverse complement strand
GGGCGAGGAGCCCAGTTATGTGTCCCTCGATTACGCCGAGCAGAAGGGTTACATCTACCGGCTGGGGCGTTCGGATGAAAAGGAAAGCTCCCTGCTGAAGAAACTGCTGTCGGCCAAGGACTCGACCATTGTGACCGAGTTCGCCGGACGCAAGATTGTGCGCGAGCCGGTGCCGATCACCCGTGAGGAGCCGCTCAAGCTGGAGCTTAAACATTTTGTGGATTGCGTGCGGGAACGCCAGCAACCCCGGGTCGGGGGCGTGGCCGCCAAGGCGGCGCTGGAAATCGCCCTGGAGATCACCCGCCAGATTGGCACGGTCGCCGCCCTGCCTGAATGAAACCCCGTTCCTTTATGGTGGTGGCGGGCGAGGCGAGCGGCGACCAGCTGGCGGCCGAACTCGTGCATGCCCTCCGCGACCAGTCGGGCCAAACCCTTCTGCCGCCCACCCGCGACCCGCAACCCCTGCGCGCGGACCTGGAACCCGGGTTCTTTGGCGCCGGAGGCCGGCGCATGCGCGATGCGGGTGTGGAGCTGGCCATCGACCTCACGCAGACCACCGTGTTCGGCATCACGGGCGTGCTGAGGCATTACTTCCGGTTCCTGCATTACCGCAATCAACTCCTGCAGGTCGCCGTGCAACGCCAGCCGGATGTCCTCGTGGGCGTGGATTACTCCGGGTTCAACCGCAGTCTGGCCGCCGCCGTCTGCCGCCACGTCCGCCACCAGAGCCGGGCCTTCGGCAACTGGCGCCCGAAGATCGTCCAGTTTGTCTCGCCGCAGGTCTGGGCCTCCCGCGAAAGCCGGGTGTATCAGCTGCAGCGGGATTATGATCTCATCCTGAGCATCTTCCCCTTCGAGAAACCCTGGTATGCCGAGCATGCGCCACGGGTGCGGGTGGAATTCGTTGGCCACTTCCTGGTGGACCGCCATCCGGACGCCCAGACGTTGCGCCAGTCCCGACCGGTTTCCGCTGCCACCCCCGCCCGCGTCCTGCTGCTGCCTGGCAGCCGCAAGGGGGAGCTGACCCGGCACATCCCGGTGATAGTCGAGGCCGCCCGCAGGATCCTGGCAAAACGCAAGGCGGTGTTCACGCTGGTCCTGCCCAACGAGGAACTCCGCAACACCTTCACCGGCATCATCAATCAACCGGGCATCCACATCGACACCCAAATCGGACGTCTCCCGGAGGCCCTGGCCACGGCCGATCTGGCCATCGCCTCCTCGGGAACGGTCACGCTCGAATGCGCCTGGTTCGGCGTGCCCACCGTGGTGCTCTACCGGCTCAGCCGGTTCGAATACGAAATCGGACGTCGCATCGTCAAGGTGCCCTACATCGCCATGCCCAACCTGCTGGCCGGCGAGGCGGTGTTCCCCGAATTCATCCAGGAGGCGGCCACACCGGAGGCCCTGGCAACCGCAGCGCTGCAGTTTCTCGAGGACGACACCCTGCGGGCGCGGACCCGCAAGCAGATCAACCGCGCCGTGGCCACACTCGGACCCCCCGGATCCTGCCGGCGTGCCGCCAAAGCGGTGCTCTCGCTGCTGGACTCCCGAGCAAGTCCAGATTACCGCGCCAGGGCGGTTTGACCAAAACTGTAGCCGCGACTTCGTTTCGGTGGGGCTGCGCTGCCGCGCGGCCAGGCGCCGACGCAGCGGCGCCCTGCCATATTGATTGGCTATACTACTTCTTAAACCGTCCTAGCAGCCGGAGCAGGGCGGCGGCGTTGAGCACGGCCCGGGGCACAAAGGAGCTGCGCTCGACGTATTCCTGATCCTTGGACCCGTCGGCACTGCGCTCGGAACAATGCGCGTGTTCGCCACACGGACCCAACCCATCGAGGGTGGGCACATGCGCGCAAAGGTGATTCCCGTCGCTGAGCCCTCCCCGCTCCTGCCGGACCACGGTCATCCCCAGTTCGCGCCCCGTCTCCTGCCAGTTCCTGAACAGTCGTTCGGTGCCGGCATTGCGGGGCCAGGGCGGAATGCCGGAAAGCTGGGTGACGGTCACCCGGCACGGCAGCCCGTCCTCGACGCTGCGCACCACCACGTCCTGCTCCAGTGCTTTGAGGGCGTTCAGTCCGGACTGAAAGACCTCGGGATCGAAGGCGCGCATCTCCACCTCGGCCCGGGCATGATGCGGGATCCGATTCACCACGGACCCGCCCGACACCACCCCGACGTTGAAGGTCAGCCCGGCGTCGTGATGGGTGAGGGCTTCGATGCGTCGGATGGTGTGCGCCAGTTGGGTGATGGCATTGATGCCGCGCTCATGCAGGTTGCCTGCATGGGCGCCGCGACCGTGCGCCTCGACCTGGAACAACGCCCGCCCCTTGCGGGCGGTGACCAGCGCATGACTCTCCCCGGCACGCGCCCCCCCTTCCATCACCAGCGCGGCCAGGGCATCGGTCGGGAGACGGTCCCGACACAACTGACCAAAATCGGCCGATGGCATCTCCTCGGAGGAATTGAGCAGGAAGATCCAGTGCACGCGTTCGAAGGCCTCGGACGTGACTTCGCGCAGGAGCTGCAACATCAGGTGCACCATCACCGTGCCGCCTTTCACATCCAGCGTGCCCGGTCCGTAAAGACGGTCGCCCGTCTCCATCCACCGAAAATCGTGCCGCGCCTCCTCCTCCTCCGTGAATACGGTATCGAGATGCGAGATCAAGCCCACCACCGGACCGCCGGCCCTGCGCCGCTCCAAAACCAAATGGCGGCCGAATTCGGGATGGGCGGAGGCAACCCATTCCGCGGTGAACCCCAGTTCCGCAAAGGCCCGGGCCGTCAATTGCCCGACTTGTTCCACCCCCTCCGGGTTCAGGGTGAAGCTGTTGATGCCCACCATCTCGCGCAGCAGTGCCAGGCTCGACTCCAACCGGGCCGCGCCGGATCGGCGCAATCGATCGGCGATCTCAGGGGTGAAGGAGCCGGTGGTCACACGCGGAAACCGGGCGGATCAGGATCGGCGGGACCGGCGTGCCCGGGGTTTCCGGGGTCGGGCTGTGGACCGGCCGGACGGGCCGCAGCGGGGCACTTTACCAACCGTTACCGGCACATTGGCCCGGCGCCTCAACTCGAGCAGGGACACGGTCACCCGCGCGAGCAACTGCATGGCGCGCTGCTGGGAGGTGTTCAGTCGACGCGGTTTGGGGTCGAGCACGCACAACGTGCCAAGCGCATAGCCGTCTGGCGTGACCAACGGCGACCCGGCGTAGAAGCGTATCTTCGGCCCGCCCGTCACCAGTGGATTGTTCTTGAAACGAACGTCCTTGCGCGCGTCGGGAACGATGAACAATCCGGACCGACAGATGGCATGGGCGCAGAAGGAAATGTCGCGGGAGGTTTCACGCAGGCTGACGCCGTGGGTGGATTTGAACCATTGCCGGTCTTCATCCACCAGCGACACCAAGGCGATGGGAACATCACAGATCGACGCGGCCAGCTCGGTGAGATCATCGAACATCGCCTCCGGCACCGTGTCGAGCACCTCGTATTGCCAGAGCACCTTCAGGCGCTGGCTTTCATTGGATGGGATGGGATGGCTCATGGAATCGTCTGCCTTCCGGGGGCAGTGATACAAAATGCGCCCCCGTTTGAAAAGCCGATTCGGCCCTCAGCCACCAAGGAGCGATCTCAGCCTGTCGCGGTGCCGGAACAGGGCCGCCGGGCTGGAAGCCCTCCCTCTTTCCCGTTCCAATGGCGAAAGCACCGGGGCGCGGGGCAAAATCAGGAGGCTGCCGGGGCGGTCAGAGGTTCGAATTGACCGTTCTCAGGATTATAGGTGAACAGTTTGGCCGACCGGATCTGGAACATCCAGCCGTGCAGACGCACCTTGTCCGACTTCAGCGCCCGCTGCACCACCCCGTAGGTCTTTAGATTCTCGAGCCCAAACAACACGTTCTCCTCCGCCATCAACGTCTCAAGATCGTTCGGGTCGGTCATTTCCGGATAATTCCGCGCCACGGCATCCCGGACCGGCTGCGCCTGCTCCAGCCACTCGGCCAGATGCGGCTGGTGCTCGGCGTGGGGAATGCCGCAGACCAGGGCGGTCATGGCGCCGCACTGCGTGTGGCCGCACACCACAATGTCGCTGACCTCGAGGCCCTCGATCGCAAATTCAACCGCCGCCGCCGTGGAGTTGGGGCCGGACACGGTCGCCGGCGGCACGATGTTGCCCACGTTCTTGACCACAAACAGATCCCCCGGCTTGCTGCCGGT
>JALOTU010000275.1 GCA_025457725.1 Verrucomicrobiota bacterium | reverse complement strand
CCCTTCAGCCTGAAGGGTTGGGCCTATGTGCCTTGCCGTGAGCCCGGACACAAACCGGCTGATGGCTTCTGCTTCAGAGGCCTCGGCGAGACGGATCTTCACTGGGCTGCCCAACTGATGGATACTCATGCCGCGGGCGGCAGTCTCGCAGATCGGTTGCTGTGAAAGCAAACCAACCCTGCTTCCTGAGGCGCGGTAGCTTGGAGAACTGCCTGACCAGGCAACTGTCTCAGTAACCTCGTCGCGAAACCGCAAGCCGAGACCCGGCTCCCTCGCCTCGTAATAGGCTATTGATTCAAAAAATCCGCAAACCTGCACAGGATCTCTGCGAGTCTTGAGCCCATTCGCAGCGACACAACTTCCCGATCCGCCCGGACCGTTGACCCCGCGGTTTGTGCTCTCCAAGGAAATTTTTTGCTTGGACCGCATTTGTCCGACCCCGGGGTTCATGATGATGCGCGATGAAAGGCGAAATCATGAACAACGAACAACTCGAACACTGTGCGGCGTCAGCGCAGTTCCCGGGCGCAATGGTGGTTCAAGCAGATGCGCCTGGCGGTGGACTCGGCCATGGACTGGCGGAACCGCCCGGAGGGTCGGCCGGAGCAGATCCAACTCATTCCCGGACGACCGCCCTCGCTGGCATAGCCAACCATTCATTAGCCACCAAGGATGGCGGATTCACACGGATCCGGCCCAGGTAGCCGCCAAGCCAGATCGATGCACTTGGATCAGGGCTGATCTCAACACAGAGACACGAAAATGACGGAGATTCACAAAGTCCCCGGAATCCTTGTCTGACCTGGATTCGGCAAGCTTCAACCGGTTTTGCCCGTGGACCTCCGTGCCCTCTGCGCCTCTGTGTTCCGCCGTTGGCTCTCCCAACCCCAGCCCCGCACAAAGTCGCTCTATCGGTGTTCATCGGCGTTCATCCGTGGTTAGGCTGAGTCCAACTGCAACGATCCTGTCCAATGGCTCAAGGCGCGTTCGGACCCGCGAAGCGGCGCTCGACAAAGCCCCGGATGACATCCAGTTCCTCCTCGCCCGCGATGGTGTGGGCCTTCTGGAACTCGTGCCATTCAACCGGCAGCCCGGCGGCGATGAGTTTCCGGACCTCGGCCCGCACGGCCGCAAACGGAATCATGGGATCCAGCGTGCCATGGGTCATGAGCACGGCACGTTGGCGGGCGTCGGCGGTCATTTCCTCCAGCAACTGACCGGGCTCGTAAACCCAGCCGCTGATGCCCACGATGCCGGCCGGCGCCTGCGGGTAACGCAGCCCGACATCCACCGCCATCAGGCAGCCCTGGGAAAATCCTCCCAGAATGGTCTTTTCCGTGGGATGACCTCTGGACCGGAGCTCGTCGAGCAAGGCGAACAGGAGTTTCCGGCTCCGCAGCACGCCCGGGGTCATGTCGCCGGCGAAATCAAACCAGGAATAGCCGCCATAGTATTCGTCCGGCGCATTGACCAGGGCGTAATTCATCCAGGGCAGATCCATGGCCTCGGGCATCCAGCGGTAGCCGTCGATGCTGTCGCCCAGCCCGTGCAACATCACCCACAGTCGCTTGGAGCCGGGGTCGCGCGCGGGAATGAATTCGTATTTAAGCATGGTGATGGTTTCCTGGAATAAATCCTAGGTTCAAAGGAAATCTAACCGGATGCGCCCGCCGAAATCCATGCCTGAATGCGCTTCAGCTCCCCGGCTGTGGGTTGCGGCTTGCCCTCCGGCGGCATGTGGTCGTCATCCTCCAACGGCAGCCAAAGCCGCTGCATCAGGAGACTGGCGCGGGGATCGCCGGGAACAATCACCGCCCCGGAATCGCCCCCGCGATCCACGTGCTCAAACGTATCCAGCCGCAGCCCGCCCTTCGACTTGTCCGGTCCGTGACAGGCGCCGCAGTATTCCGTGAACGTGGATTGGACGTCGGCATACAACGGGGCACCCCCCTCATCCCCCTGCTCCTCCGTCTCGCCGGAGGCCGGGGAAGCGCCCAGCAACCAGTCGGGGGCGTAACGGAAAAGAAAATCGCTGCCGTGGGTGAGCGACGCCCCGTAATGACCAGTCAGCACGGTCAGGCCCAGGGTGATCAGCAGGAGGACCCGATACCGACCCATCCATCCGCGGGAATAAACCCAGAGGAGCAGGCAGGTGGCAAGGGCGACCCCGACGCCGGTCCAACGGTGGAGGAACAGCAGGCGCTCGTCATACCCGCCCGAATCCGCCAGCAGCCAGCCGCAGCCCGCGGTGATCACCGCCACGGGAGCACTGAGCCAGAGGATGAACCGGTTGGAAAGCGCGGCGTGACGCCACCTGGGATGAAGCGACAGCAATTCCAACGCACCCAGCAGCACGAGAAAACCAATCGGCAAATGCAGCAGCACGATGTGCAGTGCAGCAGCACGATGTGCAGCCGCCCGATCCACAGCGCCAAATCTGAAAGCATTTCCATGATGAACCAACCAGACCAACCTGCTTCGCCCGTCTTCGATGACCGGGGCCACCGCGCCCAGGAACGTGCCCGGGCGCCCCGTGTTGAGCGACCAGACTAGCCGCCTGGCCAGACCGTGGCAACGGGCGCCTCGATGTTTGTTGTGAAGCGCGACGCGCGTCTCATCCTTGCGGCCGACGACGTGAGGAGTCGTTCCCCGGAAGGCACTCCTGACGTTGTGCGCTACAAGGCTGGAGCGCGGGACGTCCCGGCCCGCAGCACGCCACGACAACCCGGAGACGTCCGGTTCTCCAGCAGACGAACACCGTTGTTGATCGGAGGTTCCTGCGCCCCCCGGAGGATGGCGCGGCCCACAAAAGCCCTGCCCGCCGAATTCTCGTTGATTCACGGCACCTCCCCAGACAGTATGCTCGCATGCAATCGGTATTTACAGGTCCGGTCTATGTGGTTCGTGACAACATCGACACGGACCAGATCATTCCCGCGCAGTTTCTCAACCTCGTGCCCACCATTGCCGAGGAGTACGAGAAACTGGGCAGCTACGCCCTGTGGGGATTGCCGGAATCCAGCTACCCCACGCGCTATGTGCAGGAGGGGCAGCTGGACAGCCAATACCCGATCGTGGTTGCCGGCCGCAACTTTGGCTGCGGCAGCTCCCGCGAACACGCCCCCATCGCGCTGGGCTCCGCGTCCTGCCGCATCGTGCTGGCGGAGAGCTTCGCGCGCATCTTCTTTCGCAACTGCGTCTCCACGGGGGAGCTGTATCCCTGCGAATGTGTCGACCGGCTGTGCGAGGTGCTGCAGACCGGGGATGTGGTCACGGTGGATCTGGATGCCGCCACGGTGACGGTCAAGGAATCGGGCAAGGTCTATAAATTCAAACCCCTGGGTGACGTGCGGCCTGGGCGGGAGAACGGCGGACCGGTGCCGTAGCGAGCGACAGAAAGAAACCATGCCCGGTCCCCATCTGCTTCCGTATCCGCGCCACCTGCGACTCCACGGCGGAATGCTCCGCATGCCCTCCCGGCTGCGCCTCGAGGACACCGATTCGCTCCCGGCCGGCGAGGTGCGTCAGTTTGCCGCCCGACTGGACGCTGTCAGCGAGGCCGTCCGGGTAACCGTCGTGCCTCCCGCACACAACGCGCAGGGGGAACCCGTCCTGAGGTTGCAACCCGGCATGCTTACGAAAGCGCCGGGAGGCACGGCGGCGGAAGCCTATGCCCTCTCCATAGCCGCTGCCGGCATCCTGATTCGCTATCGCGAGATTGCCGGACTTCGCGCCGCCGTGGCCACCTTGTGCCAGCTGCTCCGGCAATACGGGCGGCGCATCCCCTGCCTGGGCATTCGCGACTGGCCGGACTTTCCGCGACGCGGGGTGATGTTGGATGTCTCGCGCGGACGGGTTCCCAACCTGGCCACCCTGAAGCAGATGGCCACGGACCTGGCGGGGTTCAAGATCAACGAGCTGCAGCTCTACTTCGAGCACACCTTCGCCTATCGGGCCCATCCCGGGGTCTGGCGCGGTTGGGGAGCCCTGACCGGACGGGAGCTTCGCCAGTTGGATGCGCATTGCCGGACGCTGGGCATTGACCTGGTTCCCAATCAGAACTCCTTCGGCCACCTGCGCCATTGGCTGGAGCATCCGCGATACAAACCCCTCGCGGAAGTGAACGCGCCCTACCCCGGCGCCGGGGGTGATTTCCTTCGTTACCCCTCCACCCTCGCGCCCAACCATCCCGGGACGATTCAATTCCTGCGCGGATTGTATGATGAGCTGCTGCCCCACTTCAGCAGCCGGTTCTTCAATGTGGGCTGTGACGAGACGTGGGATCTGGGCCGGGGCCAGTCGCGGACACTCTGCCAACGCAAGGGGCCGGGCCGCGTGTATCTGGACTTCCTGCTGCAGGTGCATCGCGAGGTGCGGCGTCGCGGAAAAACCATGATGTGCTGGGGCGACATCATCTTGAAACATCCGGATTTGATCCGGAAACTCCCGCCCGACATTATCGCCTTGAACTGGGGTTACGAAGCCGACCATCCATTCGAGCGTGAGGCGACGATGTTCGGTCAGGCTGGCATCCCCTTCTATGTCTGTCCGGGGACCTCCAACTGGGCCACGATGATCGGGCGCAACGACAATGCGTTTGCCAATCTGCAGGCCGCGGCCCGCGCCGGAAAGCGCGCCGGCGCCCTCGGTTACATGATCACCGACTGGGGCGATGGCGGCCATCCCCAGCCGCTGGCCGTGAGCTATCCGGCGTTCCTGGCAGGTGCGGCGCTGTCGTGGAGCGGCAAAACCTGCCCGGCGCGCAGCCTGGTTTCCGTGCTGAGTCGTGAGGTATTCCATGATCGCTCGTCCCGGGCGGCCACCGCCCTGATGAAGCTGGGATTGGCCCATCGGAAGTTTCGTTACACCGAACCCAACGCCACCCCTTTCGGCGCCACGCTGGCCGCGCCGCCGTCGGAACAGCGCGAGCTGTTCTGTCGCAACGGCCTGAAGTATTACGCCCGCCTTACGCCCGGCAGCATTCGATCAGCGCAATCTGCCGTGAACCGCGAACGCCTTCGCCTGCGCCAGGCAAAACCAGCTACTCCGTCGGGCCGCATCCTGATCGAGGAACTCGACCTGGCCGCGCGCATGGCGGAGGAATCGTGCCGTTACCTGCTCTGGCAACAGGCGCGCGCTGCCAACCAATCCGCCGACGCTCGGGCACTGGCCAAAACCGGGGCCGCCAACCTGGAACAGATCAAACGCGACTTCGAAAGGTATTGGACCCGACGAAACAAGGGGACCCCGTCCAAATGCGCCGGCTTCCTCGACTGGAGAATCCGGGATTACAGAACCGGTCGCCTCCACTATTCACCCACGGAAGCCCGTCTGTCGGATCTCTGACCAGTCTGTTCCGCTGAAACCGCACAAGGCAAGAAGGCGGAAGCCGCGCTCGATCAAATGCTCCGCCCCATTTTGCCGACGCTGATTTCGTCAGATTGAGTGGTCGAGAAGCCGGATTCACCCAAGCCCCCCGCAGACATCGACCACGGGCACCTTCAGCCTGCTCAATCTAAGAGCCAGGCGCGGCGCCCGTCGCTGTGGCCTCCGCTGCCTTGTTGGCGGCGTCTGCCTCTTCTTCGGCCACGAGTTTGTAAAGCCTCAGAGTGCTTGGCTCCGGCAGTGGCGGCATTCGCGGACGATCGTGGTTGGCTCCCAAAGTTTCCCATTGAAGAATATAACGCACCGTATCGTCCCCGGCCCCGCCAACATCCATGGCTCTGCGAATCTCCATACCCTCAAAATCGCTCCGAATACGATCCAGTTCCTCCGGGTACTCCTGTGTGACCTCGATCTGCTTCGTCGTCGGGCGCAGAGTGTCTTCATCGATCACCAGCCGTCCACTTCCATAGACGCGGTGACGATAGGTCATGGTGAGCAAGCCCGGACCGATTCGGCTCAATCCGCTGATCCAAATTCCGATGAATCCCATCGAACCAGTTCCACTGAACTCGATGGGCTGCTGCCAGTCAGTCAGAACGTGCCGGGTCCATTCGGTGCCTTCCGGTCGCGCCGCATAGATCTGCATATTCCCGTTCTGGTCGGATTTATGGTAGGTGATGATTGGCCGATTACTGGCGTCAAAGAACAGTTTCTGACACCCGTTGATGATACCTCCGCCACTCGGAATGGGGTCGACCCACAACGACCTCTTGTCGGGTGTTATGGAGAGTTCGATCGCCTGCCCAAAGACGGATTCCCAGTGGACCAGATCCTTGCTTCTGGCATGGGATAGATGGTGGTTCGTGGCGCAGTCCGGAGTGTCGCGCCATACCCAGACGAGGTGGAACCAGCCGTCCGGTCCGAGGATCGGCCCAAGCGGGTAGGCGTTGCACCTTCCTTCCCCATCCAAAAGAGGTTTGTCCAGCAAACGCGACCATCTCCTTGTTGCCAGGTCGTACTGGTTCCAAATCGTCATTCCATTGCCAGAGCTGCCATCGCGGTAGTTGAAAAGCAATGTGCCTTTCAAATCCGTCAGGAACTTCGGATAGGTCACACTGTCCTCCTGCTCGCCGGTCATGTTGAATTGTTTCAGTGAAGCGATGTCACCCGGTTCTTCGGTGCGAAAATAGATGAGCCTCACACAGTGCATGTTTCCGGAGACGTGCAGATGACCGTCGCCGTCGACCGCCATCGTGACGTAGTTGTGCGAATCCCAGCCGGCTGTGGTGGGGAGCACGTGATATTGCCATTGATTCGATTCGAGAGATCTCGAAGCAACGGTCATTTGGCGCTCCTCGTTATAGTACGCAACGTATTGACGCTTCTGGTCTGTCAGCAGGCAGAATCCGACGGGAAACTCGGATGGCACCCGGTCGATTGCCCATGTCTCCTCGATCCTGAATCGCACCGGGCCGTGTGTCGTCGCTGCTTGCGCGAAGACTGCTCCAAGAATGATGATGAATGCGAGGGCTTTGTGCATTACTCTCCGCCCAGGAGCTCAGGCCAGGCCGCTGGAAGCGGGCGTGACCTGCCATGATCATGTTTGAATTTCATTAATGGAATAACGTAGGGGTCCTGAACAGCTCAGGAATCTGCGGCCGCTGCAGTTTCCGCCACTCGAGGACGGCCGTGACCTTCTGGCCGGTTGAGGTGGTGAGGGGGTCCGGCAACCGCCCGTTATCAGCGGCACTCAGCAATGCAGCCATGAACAGCAGCTGGCCGCCGACTGACAGCAGGGATAGTCTCAGATTTGCAAAGTCGTGCATTCTGCGTTCGGCAGCGCCTCAATCAGAAACCCGCACCCTGTTCTGCGGCTTCAACGAAACCGACGGTGTCGAGGCGATAGTCGGTATAGGTGTTGAACTTGCCGCGATTCCACAGCACGACGCGGTGGTCGCCTTCACGCAGAATCACGGGGCGGATGTTGCGGATGCCGGAGTTTTGCGTGACCGCTTTCCAGTGAATGGCGGTCACGTCGTCGGTTGCCCCCACCCTGGCCCGGTAGATTTCATGCATCCCGCCCAGGTCCTTTCCAGTGGCGGGATTCACGTCGCTGGAAATAAACACGACCGCGGGATCGAGCGGATCGAGCGTGATCAACCCGGTGTAACTGGCTTCCTGCGGGTAAAGGCATTTGCCGCCAAACGCGACTTCGCGATCGTTCCACTTGCGGCCATCCCA
>JALOTU010000274.1 GCA_025457725.1 Verrucomicrobiota bacterium | reverse complement strand
CGTGCCCCCAACAGCCACCCGCTGGCCTCCCGGGTGCCGCACTGTTGTTGTCGGCCAACCAATCCACGCTATACTGCACCCACGATGACGGATGTTGAAAAGGACATTTTGGGGACTTTACTGGAACTGGAAGCCGGAGTGGCGGCGATGAAAACAACCGCTCCGAAGCCGAACCTGGTTCCGCTGTTCAGCCGGTTGAGCGCATTCACCTCGCAGTTGCCGCCTGAATCGCACGCCCGGTTGATTCATTACCTGGGCAATGGGAGCTATGAAAAGGCGCGGCTCTGGCTGCAGGGGCGCGATTCCGAAAACCAGCGCGGACTTTGCGGCCGTTGATCCCGCCTGCCCACTCCATGTTCGAGGACACCATTGCTGCCATCGCCACACCGCTGGGGGAGGGGGGGCTTGCGGTGGTCCGGCTCTCCGGCGCCAGAAGCCTGGAGATTGCGGATGGCTGCTTTCGTGCGTCGGGCAGGGGAGTGGTTCCCTCCCAGGCGGCTTCGCACACGTTGCTCTACGGACACGTCACCCGGGACGGCCGGAATGTGGATGAGGTGTTGCTGGCGGTGATGCGGGCGCCGCGCACCTACACGCGTGAGGATGTGGTCGAGATTTCGTGTCACGGTGGATTGCTGCCGGCGCGCGCGGTTTTGGATGCGGTACTGGCCGGGGGGGCGCGTCTGGCGTTGCCGGGGGAGTTCACGCAACGCGCGTTTCTGAACGGCCGCCTCGACCTGGCGCAGGCCGAGGCGGTGGCGGACCTGATTCATTCCCGGACCGAGCTGGCGATGCGCGCAGCCAGCGAACAACTTGCGGGCGGGCTTTCCCGGCGGATCAACGCCCTGCGCGATGATCTAATGGCCATCCTCGCGCACATCGAGGCGCATATTGATTTTCCCGACGAGGACATCGCCCCGGACACCCGGGGTCGGCTGACCGGGCGTCTGGACCGCGGTGTGGCCTTCATGGATGAGTTGCTCAAGACCGCCACCGAGGGGCGCATTTTGAGGCGGGGGGTGCGCGCCGCCATCGTCGGCCGGCCCAATGCGGGCAAATCCAGCCTGCTCAATCAGCTGTTGGGTCAGGACCGCGCGATTGTGTCGAAAACACCCGGCACCACCCGGGACACCATCGAGGAGACCGCCAACATCCGCGGTGTGCCGGTGATGTTCATCGACACCGCCGGACTGCGCGAGGCGCAGGATGACATCGAGGTTGAAGGGGTGCGCCGTAGCCGGGAGGCGTTGGGCCGTGCCGAGATCGTGCTGCATGTGCTTGATGCCTCGGAACCGCTGATGCCCGCGGACACGTCCTGCCTGGCCGAGTTCGCCGCCAAGCCGCGCGTCGTGGTCCTGAACAAGTCGGATCTGGTCCGTCAATTGGACCTCGCTGTCGCCGGCGATGTGCGGGCGGTTCCCGTGTGCTGTCTGAGTGGTGACGGCATCGAGGCGTTGAAGGATGCGATCAAGGACCTGGTCTGGGCCGGGCGGGTTGAATCCGAGATGCTGGAGGTGATGATCAATTCGCGCCATCAGGACGCGCTGAATCGGGCGCGGGAATCCACCCTCAGAACTGCGGAAGCGTTGCGGTCGGAGGAACCCCTGGACCTGGTGGCGGTGGACCTGCACGCGGCGGTCAATGCCGTGGGGGAGGTGGTGGGCAAGACCACCACGGAAGACCTGCTCGATTCCATTTTCAGCCAGTTTTGCATCGGGAAGTGAGGTGGACGGTTGCAGCGCCCGGTTCCCGGTCGCGTCGTGTTTCAGTCGGGGCGCAATTTGTAATCGTTGGTGACCTGGTTTGGCGCCACCATGAATTCAACGTAGCGCGTGGGCTGAACGGAGAAGGTCAGGTCGAGATGAGTGGCGCCCGGGGGAATCCGGTTCAGGTTGAACTCGTGGTAATCGTCAGACCAGCGGCCGCACCCGCTAATGAGGTTGTTGCCGCGCGGCGAGTCAAGTGCCAGGCTGACGAATGCCTTGGGATGTGGGTCGCGGCTCATCTGGAAGACCTGGTGATACTTGCCGTCCGGACCGTAACTCCGGGTTTCGTCGCCCCTGCCTGTGACGAACGCAAGCAGAGTGACCTGGAGATCTCCGGCAGTATAGGTTGCGGGCAGGGAGGCCGGGTTCCAAAGCCCTCCGGCAATGATGGCGTCATTCTTGAAGCGGAAGCTGCCGGCTTCAGTGGATTCGTAGTGGCTCCCCTGTTCGAGGATGGCGCACTCCAGTTCCTCGCTGCGTCGCGGCCAGGCGTGGAACTCGACGCCCACGGTTGCCGTGGCGGCCCCCGGGGGAATGAAGAGGCCGAGGTATTCATCGCGTCCCGCCAGGGTGCCTCCCACCGGTCGAAGCATGGCCCCGCTTGGGGTGGTGGTGCCGCCCGCCGGCCCGGAATACTCCATCCACACAACGAGGGCCGTTTCGCTGGTGGTGCGCGTGTTGAGCTGTCCGCCGTTCGGAAGATCTTGCAACAGGGGTTGGGCCAGGCGCCGGGGCAGGCGGGCGACGAGTTTCGCCGCCATGCAACCCTGGATATGATTTGTTCCCCAGGTCACCCCCAGCAATCGCAGGGAACTGCCGGCGCAAAACTCGATGGCAGGACTCGTGGTCAGCGCCTTGCGGCCCAGCTGGAGCACCGCGATCAGGGTTGCGCCGACCAGAACCGGCACGATGGCCAGGGGCATTAAGCTTCGCGTGTGGGGCGCGCTGTCAAAGTGTCAGGCCCAGGTCTGTTTTATGCCGGGGATGATCTAATTGCTTCGGCTGTCTGGCAAAGGTTGTCCATAGCGGCTTCTCATTGATCTCCTCCTCCCAGCCAGCCCTTGCGGTGGAAGTACCGGAGAAGGCCGGCCACGATCAATGCGCAAACGATCCAGAAGACCGGGTAACCGTACTTCAGGTGCAGCTCCGGGATGTGCTCGAAGTTCATCCCATACACCCCGGCAACAAATGTGATGGGGATGAAGAAGCTGGCCATGATGGTCAGCACCTTCATGATCTCATTCATCCGGTTGCTGACCACGGACATGTAAAGGTCGTTGAGACCGCCCGCCATTTCGCGGTAGCTCTCCAGGATGTCAATGAGTTGGACGGTGTGATCGTAGACGTCGCGCATGTAGGCCTTCACGTCATCGGGGATATCGGTGTTCTTCTCCGTCTGCAGGGCGTTGGCGATCTCGCGCATGGGCCAGAGGATGCGGCGGAGCATGGCGAGATCCCGTTTGGCGCCCAGGATGCGTTGTTGGGTGGCGGGGGTGGCCTTCCCCATGATTTCGCGTTCCAGGTCCTCCATCTGGTCGCCGAACTGTTCCAGGATGGGGAAGCAGTGATCCACCAACGCGTCCAGCATGGCATAGAGCAGGTAGGCGGCGCCCTGGTTGCGGATGCGTGATCCGCCGCGCTCCAGGCGGAGCCGAATGGGGTCCCACACATCCCCGGCCCTTTCCTGCAGTGTCAGGACGGTGTCGTCGAACAAAAACAGACTGACCTGCTCGCTGTGCAGGCGCTGGTCCTGCAGCCGGATCATGCGCACGACAATGAAGGAGCAGTTGTCGTATTCCTCCAGCTTGGGACGCTGGGGAACCCGCAGCGCGTCCTCCCCCGCCAGTGTGTGAAAGCCATAATGTCTCCGCAGCTGATCGATCACCCACGGATGCAGTCCATCCACGTTGACCCACCGGACCTTCGTCCCCTCGGGCCGCGCCCTTTTGAGCCAGGGAACCAACGTCTCGATCGCCTCTTTCCGGCAGGTCTCCGGGCCATAATCAATCGACTGGATGTGAACTGTCCCCGGAGCCGGGGGCTCGCTGATGTCGCCGAGCGATTCCAGGCCGGGGGACGAGCCGGGAGCCGACGGTTCAGCCGGGGTGTTTGGCGTATGCTCGTGGTGTTTCAACAAGGTGCTGCCAAACTGGCGGCGAACCCGGTTGACCCCGGTAAGCACCGCCGAGGCAGTGGACAGTGTCTGCTTGAGGGTTTTGTCCGCAGTCTCCTTAAGCGTATTCTTCATGATGCCAATTGGGTTGGGACAGGAAACGTGGAAAACCGCGCCGAGGCGAGTAGTTTCGGGCGTGCGGGTGGGGCTGCCTCGACAAAATCAAAATGCCTCTTCAGAATCCACCCGAGCACTCACTGAATGGTGAGCGTGTGCGGTTCATCCCGATTCACTGAATGCTCCAGCCCAGTCTCTGATTCCTCCTGTTCCTTACTGCATACTTACGGCCAAGGCTTCTTCCGCGCCTTGAACCCCGGAACCGGAGCGCGCCATCCTCCGGGGGCGCAGGGACCTCCGACCATCAATGACGCTCGCTTTTCCGCAATGGCGGACGTTTCGGATTATCGTGGCTTGCTGCGGTCCGGGATATCCCACGTTCCGGCCAAGCAGGAATCGGGGGCAGTGTTTGGATGTGTGTCCCTCGCCCGGCTTGCGTGTGCGGAGTTGAATGGATGGCCGGGCTCTGGCACCGTCAAAGACCATGAGCGAAGCCAGCTTCTTTTCCGGCCGACTCCAGCTGCGAACGCTGCCGGCTCTGACAACAGGCGGAGGTCCGGAGCTGCCCGCGTTAAAGCGATTGCTGTTGCCGCAGGGTGAACTGGCGCAATTCCACGATGGCGCGCTGCCCATCCATTATATTGCGGCGTTGGAACTCAAGAAGGGTGCTGTGCGCGGCAATCATGTTCACCTCAGAAAGATCGAGCACATGTACGTGACGCGGGGCGAATTGGAGGTGGTTGGGCAGGCCATGGACACCGGGGAACTGGCGCAACTGCTCGTGCACGCCGGCGACCTGGTGGTCATTCAGCCGGGCGTGGCGCATGCCTTCCGGATCCTTGAGGGCGGCGTGGCGATTGAGTTTTCCCCCACCCGGTTCGACCCGGCCGATATTCAGCGGCACCCGTTGATTTAGCCGTCCGCAGACGTCCCGGGGCCAGCGGTTCTCATTTCGCGTTGGGGCGCGACCTTCGGGTCGCTTCAACAACCGGTAATGGGATTGTTTCCGGATGTTTTTAGCCGCATCATGAGTCCGACGGTTGAAGCAGCGTGAACGCCAAGCCCCCCAACCAGTGAACTGCTGCCCGGGTCCGATTGCTCTGGTCAAGAGCTGTGGGCGTGACTACACTCCACTGTTTCGCCCAAGCACGGCTTCCGATTCTTCCGTTGCGGCGGGGTTGACCAGGTCATGATCCGCAGCGGATCGGACATCGCCAATCTCGAACAACTGGACCTCAAGCTCTGGGTGGCGCTCGCCATGCCGACCCGGGGGATTGAGTTTGATCCGCGGACGCTTGATTTCGTGGACACGGACAAGGATGGGCGGATTCGTCCTCCCGAGTTGATTGCCGCCATTCAATGGTCGCGCAAGGCGTTCGTCGACCTGGAGAGTTTGCTGAAGGGGGGCGATTCGGTGGCCCTGGCGGCTATCAAGGACGAAGGCATTCGCAAGGGCGCCCAACGCATCCTGTCCAATCTCGGCAAGAAGGACGCCCAATCCATCGGCCTCGCCGATGTCGAGGCCATGGTCAAGGACTTCACCAAAACCCGGCTCAATGGCGACGGGATTGTGCCTGCGGGCGATGCGGAGGATGACGGGACCAAGCAGGCGATTGCCGACATCGTGACCGCGCTGGGTGGCGTGACGGATCGGAGCGGCAAACCCGGTGTCAACCAGGAGACCTTGAACAAGTTCCTCGCCGAGGCTCAGGCGTTTGTCGACTGGCACAAGCAGGGCGAGGCCGACAAGGCGGTATTGCCCGCGGGCGAGAACACCGCCGCGGCACACGCTGCCGTTCAGGCGGTCAAGGCCAAGGTGGATGATTACTTTGCGCGTGGGCGCCTGGCGGCGTTTGATTCGCGCGCCATGGCGGCGGTGAACCGGCAGGAAGCCGAATACCTCGCCATCGCAGCGCAGGACCTTACCATTACCGCGAAGGAGGTCGCCGGATTCCCGCTGGCTCGCGTCGAGCCCAACAAACCCCTGCCGTTGACCGAAGGATTGAATCCTGCGTGGGCGGGCGCCGTGGGGAATCTGGCCAGCCAGGCCGTGACGCCGCTGCTGGGTGCCGGCAAGACAAGTCTCAGCGAGTCGGACTGGGCCGCCTTGCAGGCCAAACTGGCGCCCTACGCCGCATGGCTTTCATCCAAGCCGGGCACCGGGGTCGAAAAGCTCGGTGTGGCGCGCGTTCGGGAACTCCTGTCCGGCGATGCGAAAGCGCGCATTGAGGAACTGATCGCCCAGGACGCGGCGCTGGCCCCGGAATACGCGCAGATTGTCGCCGTCGAACAATTGGTCCGCTTCCAACGGGATCTGGTCAAGCTGCTGACCAACTATGTCAGCTTTGCCGAATTCTACGGTCGCCGCGGCGCCGTGTTCCAATCCGGATCCCTCTACCTGGACGCCCGCACGTGCCATTTATGCGTCGATGTTGTGGATGCCAGCAAGCATGCCACGCTGGCCGGACTCGCCGGCATCTACCTGGCCTACTGCGATTGTTCGCGTCCCGGGATGCCCAAGCGAACGATCGTCGCCGCCTTCACCAATGGCGATTCCGACAATCTAATGGTCGGGCGCAACGGCGTGTTCTACGACCGCAAGGGCCAGGATTGGGACGCGACCATAGTGAAGGTGGTGGCCAACCCGATCAGCCTGCGGGAGGCGTTCTGGAGTCCCTACAAAAAGCTGTTGCGGATGATCGAGGAACTGGTGGCCAAGCGCGCCGCCGCCGCCGATGCTGCCGCCGACAAGAAGCTTGCTTCCGCGGCGACCGCCGCGACCACGGCCGACAAGGCCAAGCCGGCCGAGCCCAAGAAAATCGATGTGGGAACGGTGGCCGCCCTCGGCGTGGCTGTGGGCGCCATTGGAGCCGCCATTGCCGGGCTGGCCACCGGTGTGATGAATCTCTCGTGGTGGCAGATTCCCCTGGTCTTCGTCGGCATCATCCTGCTGATCTCGCTGCCTTCAATGGTCATCGCCTGGCTTAAACTCCGCCGTCGCAACCTCGGTCCCCTGCTGGATGCGAACGGCTGGGCGATCAACACCCGGGCCCGCATCAACACACCCTTCGGCGCCGCATTGACGCAACTGCCCCAGATGCCGGAAAACTCCCAGCGCTCGCTCGATGATCCGTTTGCGGAAAAGGGACGGCCCTGGGGCTTGTATGTGTTCATTCTGCTGCTGGCCGCGGCGGCGGTGTGGGTGCGCGTGGACCGCAAACAGAGAGGCCATTATTTCTGGCGGAAACCCGCCGTCGAGGCGACCACCAACGCAGTGCCCGCCGAGGTGCCCGCAGTCGTCCCCACGAACGCGCCGGCCCAATAGTCCCCGACGATCATCGCCCGTCCTGACCGGTCCGGGCCAGGCCGGGCGCCTTGTGAATGCCGATCTTTCTGGAATGCCAGCGCTGCACCGCCTGCTGCCGCTGGCCCGGACAGGTGAGACTGACCGATCCCGAGATCTCCCGCCTGGCATCGTTCAAGGAACTGCCCGAGCACGACTTCATCCAGCGCTACACCCGGCTGCGATCCGATCGACGGGGGTTGTCGCTGCAGGAGAAGCCCAATGGCGAATGTGTTTTTCTCGACGGCGACAACTGTGCCGTCCAGCCCGTGAAACCCCAGCAATGCCGCGATTTCCCGAACCTGTGGAACTTCCCCGGGGCCGAGAAATCGTGCCGGGCGATTCCGCGCGAACTCAGCGAGGCCGAGTGGCGTCGCCGCGTCCGGGAGGCGACCGGGAGGGACGTCGAACTGCGGCGGTTTTGTTGACCTCCGAAAAGCGAAAACTGATCGTTTCTCCATGACCATTCCCGAGATCCTCCACCAACTTCAGCGCCTGCCGGACAATGGCGACTTTGCTCCCTATGAAGCGGCGTTGCGTGCCGCGCGGGAGCAGCGCGAGGCCATCACGCCCGAGTTGATCGCCGTCATTGACCGCGTCACCGCCGATCCCGGCCGCGTGCTCGAGGATCCCATGAATTGCCTGCAACATTTTGCCATTCTTTTGCTGGCCGAGTTTCGCGAAGCCCGTGCGCTTGATAGTTTCTGGCGTTTCTTTTCGCTGCCCGGCGAGACCGCCCTTGATCTGACCGGGGACATGGTCACGGAGAATGGTGCTGCCGTGCTGGTTTCCGTCTGCGGCGGCGACCCCGAGCCGTTGCTTCGGTTGGCGCACGACGAATCGGTCAACGAAATCGTCCGTGGCCAGGCCATCGATGGACTGCTGGTCCAGCACGGCTGGGGCGAGCGTTCGCGCGATGCGGTGATTGAGGAACTCCGCCGGCTGTTCAGCACCCTGCCCAAACCTGGCAACGGGTTTGTCTGGGCCGCCCTGGTTTGCGCCATTCTGGACTTCGGGGCCGCCGAACTTTTGCCTGAGGCACGGCGGGCATTCGACGAGGATCTGGTGGACCCTTCGATCGTGGGTGCGGAGTCGCTGAACGAACTGGACTCACCCAAGACAAGGAAATACCCACTGCCGGAAGGCGTGACGAAGTTCAGCCTGTTTTGCGGAAGAAATGCCCCCATAGACGTCGTGGCCGAATGCTCCGGCTGGCTGTGCTTCCGCGATGAGGAACCGCATTTTACATCGTGGGCAAGGGAGATGGCGGAGGATGAATTGCTGATGGGCCAAAGTGACGAGGATTTTGCGCAGAGGATTGCCTCTGGCGAAAAACCTTACATCGCGCCGCCGAAAGTGGGCCGCAACGACCCCTGTCCCTGCGGCAGCGGCAGGAAATTCAAGAAGTGCTGTGGGAGGAAATGAAGTTTGAGGAAAGATTTGGTTGGACCGTATTTGACCTACCGCTCATGTTAAAGATGCGGTGTGAAAACGGGTCATCGGGAAACACAGGCCGGGAACACGGGCAACGCGGGGCCACTCGCGACTTCCCCAAAGGTGACCTACTACGCCCATACGGCCACGCGATCTGACGGCCCGCCCGATCCAGACATCCTCCGCTGGCAGTTGCTCCGGGACCACCTCCGCAATGTCGCCCGCCTCATGAAGTGCTTTGCCAGCCCGTTCGGCCTTGCAGAAGAGGCGGAGCTGGTCGGACTGTTTTGAAATCTGAAATCTCCAATCTCAAATCCCACATGTGATGACCTAGCAACGCTTCGAGGACGTGCCCGTGTGGCAGACCGCCGCCGAACTGTATGAACTGACCGAGGAACTGCTGGAGAACGACGCCTTCCAAGCCACCCGCGGCTTTCGCGACCAACTGGACCGCGCCGCGCTCTCCGTGTACAACAACATCGCCGAGGGCTTCGAGCGCGGCACGACCAATGAGTTGCTTGCGTTTCTCTACATTGCGCGCGGCTCGGCCGGGGAAACGCGCTCGATGCTCACGCTGAAGTTGCGCCGGGCGAACAAGGCCAAGTGCCCCGCCAATCTGAAAT
>JALOTU010000273.1 GCA_025457725.1 Verrucomicrobiota bacterium | reverse complement strand
TGCCCGTCCCTCTCCCCGAAGCCTCGAACCGTGGGTGACACTCATCAGCGTCGCCGGGGCGGCCTGCCGCGCGGGCGCCATCGGGTGTTGCGAAGTGGAATAGCGGGGACTGACTGATACGAAATGCAGCCATGAAGGTATTAAAATGCTTGCGCATGCGGTGCAATCGGCGCCCCAAGGACGCTTCACGGCGCAATTCAGCGGATCATGAATGCTCCCAGCAATAAAACCATCGTGGTGCTCGGCGGGGGGTTTGGCGGGCTGGAGTTCTGCCGCAGCTTCCGCCACCCCAGGGCCCGCATCATCCTGATTGACCGGCAGAATCATCATTTGTTCCAACCCCTGCTGTATCAGGTGGCCACGGCGGGCCTGGCCATGCCGGACATCGCCAAACCGCTGCGCTCCATCCTTTCCGGCCGGGAGCACATCCAGGTGCTGATGAAGGAGGTCCGCGCGGTGAACATCGAGGAACGGCGGGTGGATTTGGACGATTGCGCCATTGCGTATGACCACCTTGTTCTCGCGCTGGGCGCGGTCAACCACTACTTTGGCCATCCGGAGTGGCGCCACCACGCCATCGGACTCAACGGCGCCAGCTCACCACCATCGTCGTCATCGGTGGAGGGCCGACCGGGGTGGAGATGGCGGGCGCGCTGGCCGAGCTGACCAAGCGCGTCTTCGCGCGGGATTACCGCAACGTGGATCCTGAGGAGGCACGCATTGTCCTCCTTGAAGCCGGGGAATATCCCCTTTCGGATTACGACCCGCACCTCCGGAACAAAGCGGCGCAGGCCTTGAAGCGATTGGGCGTCGAACTCATCCCTTCCTCCCCGGTGAAGGGAATTGAGCCGGGCCTGGTGCGGACAGCCAGCGCGGAGATTCATGCCGAGACCATCGTGTGGACGGCGGGTGTGATGGCGAACCCGGTCACGAAGACATTGGGAGTGGATCTGGACAAGCGCGGGAGGATTCGAGTGAGGCCCGACGCCAGTGTGCCGGGACATCCCGAGGTGTTCGCCATCGGGGATGCGGCACAGATCTTGACGCCGAATGGCGGAGAGGTGCCGGGCATCGCCCCCGCCGCCCTGCAGGCGGCGAGGCACGTGGCCCGGTTGATCCATCGTGAACTCGACACACCCGCGCCGGTCCGGACTGGAGATCGGGAGCCCTTCCGTTACAGGGACCGGGGACGGATGGCGACCATCGGACGCTCGCTTGCGGTCGCCGAGATCGGGGGTCTGCGCGTCAGCGGCCTGGTGGCGTGGCTGCTGTGGTTGTTTGTGCATCTGATTTCGCTCATCGGTTTCCGCAACCGGATGATTGTGCTGATCCAATGGTTTGCCGCCTACGCCCGCTACCGCAACGGCGCCCGCATCATGATCAATCCGGACGAGCCCGCTTGAGGAGTCTTCCGCGGCGGATCCGCCGCGCAACTTACCCGCCGAACGCTCCTTCAAAAACCAGTTCGGACAACGGTTTGCGATCCGACGGATACTCGCGTTCCCGAAGGTCCCCGGGCAACGCGGCGGGGTCACCGGGCAGGCCAACGGCAATCATGGCCTCCACCGCGTAATCGTCCGGAACCTTCAAAGCCTCCCGGGCCTTGTTAAAGTCGAAGCCCGCCATGCCATGCACGACCAGGTCCATCGCGGCTCCCTGCAAGGCAAGGTTCTCGAAGGCGGCGCCCGTGTCGAAGGTGTGCACCGGGTTGGGCTTCCCGTTCCGGGTGAAGACCTTGTGCGAGAGCACCACGACAAGCACCGAGGCGCGTTCGCACCACGACTGATTGGCTTCCATCAGCAGGTTGAAGAAGCTGGCCCAGGCGGGAGTGGCGCGGTGTGCGTAAAGAAACCGCCACTCCTGTTCGTTATAGGTCGAGGGCGCCCATCGCGCCGCCTCGAAGAGGCGCATCAGGTCGGCCCGCGGCAGGGGTTCACCGCTCATGGCGCGGGGGGACCACCGCTTCAGAAAAAGTGTCTCAATGGGATGCTCCGGCTTTCGCACGGACAACGGATTGGGCGGATGATTCATGGGACGTTTCCTTTGTTGAGGGATGTTCAGGCTGTGTGCGCGGTCTTTTCCGGGAATTCGGGGCTTGCCATCGCAGTCCGGGCTGGCCTGCATGTTCCAGCACCTGCCAGAAGTGAAGGGTTACGGGGATTGTATCTCCACAAATTGTTCCGATGTCTCCACCACCAGTCCTGTTCCAAGCTCCCGCTGGAGCTCCAGGTTCTGTTTTTGGTTTTGACCTTGGTCTTCATGGTCCAGCACTCGTTGCGTGCATGATCAACCCTAGGTTCGCTGATTGAGAGCCGAGGACAATCAGGCAACCACTGAGAAACGGTTGCCAACGTCCTTACCCGTGGGGGATCCGGACTCGGGCAGCTCAGTTCACGAGTTCTTCGCGCGATTCTTCCGCCGTTGAAGCCCGGACCCTGATGGGCGCCTGGCCCGGCGCTTTGGGGAGCCCTTGCGTTGGCGCGGGGCCGGTCCCTTTTCAATGCCGGCCCCAACGACAGCACCCGCCACCGCTCCCACAGGACCCGCGACGACACCTCCAATGACTGCACCCACGGCGGCATTGCCGAGTTGATTGCCCTTGGGTGTGCTGACGCGAGCCCGCATGCCCGGGCTGGGTCTGGTGCCGCCTTTTGATGATTGGCTTTCGGGCCTCATGCGTTCTCCTTTCGTGAATGAGTTGCGGGTTTTCACTGTGCATAACTTCGGTCATGCCCGCGCCGGGTCAACCCCTCCCGCGTCCCGGCAGCCCGAGCGTAGAGCGCCTCAGAAAGCTCCCATGGCGGCCCGGACCTTTCCCAGAAGGTAATGTCAGAACGAAGAAGTGGACCGCCGCGATCGCCCACCGGGGCGGTTGCGGGGACAATGCAGGCATGGCAGGTTTCAGGCGAGAAGCAAGAAACCACCGAATTCCCGCGAACTCATGGACTGTTTGGTCAAGCTGACAACGCTCGGTTACGTCGGAGTGGCGAAGGGGCTGGGGGCAGTGGTTGGTTTCGAGCGGGAACTGGCCGACAAGCCGGCCGGCATGCGCACGCACATGCTCGTGGGAGGCGCCGCGTCCCTGCTGTTCACCGCCGCAGTGGGGGTAAGCGTTGCCCTGCACGAGATCTTGATCGCAACCGGCGCAACACTCCTGGCGCTGGCGACACTCCGGGTCGCACGTTTCGTCGAGACCCGGATGGGGAGCAAGCCGGCCGAGTCCCACCAGGATTCCGAGACAAGGCCGACGGCAGACAACTCCGGGTGATTCTCCCGGTCGGACGCAACAGCAGCGGGAAAGGTTGCTCAACGCTTCGCGGCTGGACGGCTGCCCCACCAAAGGGCTCCGCATCCCGACAATCCGGCGATCAACGAGGCGGTGAGGATGCCCGCCTTGGAGAGGGCAAGCCGGGGCGTTCCGCCGAAGGCCAGGTTGGCAATGAACAGCGACATGGTGAATCCAATGCCGGCAAGTATTCCCGCCCCGGCAAGCTGCGCCCAACCCACCCTCTCCGGCAGTTCCGCCAGGTTCGCCTTGATGGCCAGCCAGGCGGCAAGCGTGATGCCCAGCGGCTTGCCAAGCACCAGACCGCCGATGATTCCCAAGGTGATCGGATCGCCAAAGGCGGCGACAAACTGCGCATCCAGGGCCACACCGGCATTCGCCAGCGCGAACACCGGCATGATGAAGACCTTCACCCATGGGAGCAGACTATGCTCGAGGCGTTGCATCGGGCTTTGAACATGTTCGCAGGCGGCTTCCAGCGTCGTAACCGCCGCCTGTCGTCTGCCACTGTGCAGGATGTGAGCGTCTCCCTCCGCCTCAAATGCGCGCAGGATATTCCGCGCGTCCTTGAGGAAGGCGGCCGGGTCCAGCCGGGTGCGTGCCGGAACCGTCATCGCCGCGAGCACGCCGGCAATGGTCGCGTGAATGCCCGATTCCAGGAATGCCGCCCACAAACCCAGGCCCAACAACAGATACGGGAGAGGACGCCGGACCCCGAGGAGATTCATTGTGATCAGTCCCACCAGAAATGCTCCACCCGCGCCCAGCGCCACGAGGGAGATGTTGTCGGTGTAGAACAAAGCGATGACCAGCACCGCCCCGATGTCATCGGCGATGGCGAGCGCGGTGAGAAACACCTTCAAACCAGCGGGCACCCGGTCCCCCAACAAGGCAAGCATCCCCATGGCAAAGGCGATATCGGTGGCCATCGGGATGCCCCAGCCCCGGCTTCCCTCTCCGCCGAAGTTCCCCAGGAGGTAGATTCCCGCAGGCAGCAACATTCCCCCCAAAGCGCCGGCGATGGGCAGGGCCGCCTTGCGGGCCGAGGCCAGTTCGCCGACGAGGAATTCGCGTTTGATCTCCAAGCCGACCATGAAAAAGAACACCGCCATCAATCCGTCGTTGATCCAATGATGAAGTGACTTGGTCAGACTGAGATGCTCGATTCCGATCGTCAGGGAGTAGTGCCACAGAGCGAAGTACCCGGACGCCCAGGGTGAATTCGCCCAGGCCAGCGCCAGCGACGTGGCGCCCAGCAAAAGAACTCCACCGGACGCCTCGGCGTGCAGCAATGCCTGAAACGGACGCAGGAGGCGCTCGATGCCCGTGGGCGCGGCCGAAGGCGGATTGGGATGCGTCTTGTCGACAATGGACGCAAGGTTGCCAGGTGGTTCCTTCATCTTGCATTGTATTTCATGGTGGCTGGAGTGTCCGCAGAATCGTGTGTCAGCCATCCGCGGTTTCTTCGATTTTCCACCCAGTTCCGCGAGCATCTGCAACCCGAATGAAAGCGAATGGCCAGATTACAAGTCTCGAAGAGCTGCTGCGGCGCCTCGACGAGGCCGGGAACCAGGGAGATCCGGTCCGGATTG
>JALOTU010000272.1 GCA_025457725.1 Verrucomicrobiota bacterium | reverse complement strand
GTTGCGCACGACTTAATGGGTGTTTTCTGTTAGGCCTGAATGGGAGCCCGTCAGCGGGGAGGGATCGTTTGACATTGGTTGCTGGAATCCGGATAATTCTTGCCGCCTCTTCAAGTGGAATCATTCCACAACCTGATCTTCAGCGAGTCCGCGAGAGTGATTGGGGTCGACAGGCACAGAGTGAACGAGAACCGAATAACATGAAAACCATACCAACAATCATTGGAACCATGGGCCTTGCCGCTTTGCTATGTGCGGGTTGTGGCAAATCAGAGACATCCCCCGAGTCGACCGCCGGAGGCGAGGACGCAATGGTGGTAGAGGAAGTGTCCATCCAAGAAACCGTCACCGAGACGGCGGATGCCGCCAAGCAGGCTGTCACAGATGCAGCCGCACAGGCCCAGGAACTTCTGTCGAAAGCTCAGAAACTCGTGGCTGAAAAGAAATATGAGGAAGCCGGGCCCCTGTTGCAGCAGCTGGCAAACTTCAAGTTGACACCTGAGCAGCAAAAGACCTTCGACAGTCTGAAGGCCACACTCCAGAAAGCCATGGAAACCCAAGCCGTCAAGGAGGGAACCAAGGCGGTCGGCAATCTGTTGGGCGGCGAGAAATAGAGACCCTCATTTCAGATCCTCCGAAAGCCCTTGCAAGCAACCCGGGTTGCCTAAGGGCTTTGCTTTAGTCACTTGCATTTATGAAAGACACCACACACATCATCAAATCGATCCTGGCAACTTGCCTCCTGGCATGCATGGGATACCCGGCTGGCGCCGACGACGCCACGACGCCTGCAATGGAAACCAATGCGCCCCCCAAATGGGATGTCAGCGCGGATCTCGGGGTCACCCTGACTTCAGGGAACAGCGACACCTTGCTAATTGCCGGCGGAGTCCTCGGAAAGCGCGAGTGGTCCAAGAGCCTGCTGGAGTTGGGCTTTGCCGGGGCATATGGCGAAGATACCAGTGTAGCGAATGTGCAGACGTTGCGCGGCTGGGCCCAGTACAACAAGGACTTCGCCAAAGACTGGTATTGGCTGGGCAGAGCGGAGGCCCTGCATGATGGGATTGCCGACATTGATTACCGGGTAACACTGAGCCCAGGTGTCGGCCGCCGCGTCATCAACAAGGAAAAGACCTCGCTCGATGTTGAGGCCGGTGTCTCCTATGTGCTCGAATACAGCGGCGGGACGCAGTCGGATTACTTCGCGCTGCGCTTTGCCGAGCATTTTGAACACGATTTCAACGACCGGGTTAAGCTGGCGCAGAACTTTGAAATTCTGCCCCAGATTGACAATTTGGAAAATTACTTCTTCAACTTCAGTATCGGCGTGGAGACGGCTATGAGCGATAAGTTGAGCATGACACTGACGTTCTTTGACACCTACAACAACATCCCTGCACCGGGCCGGGAATCAAACGACATCAAGCTCATCGCTGGTTTGAGGTACAGATTCTAGAGCTTTTGTGTCCTGTTGCGGGACACGAACCTGTCCCACGAAGAGACATCTTGCGCGCGCTTTGGGTGCCGACCCACCGAAAGCGCGCGTTCTTTGTCGGGAGGTCTACGGAACCGGTCCGGTGGTATTCGCCATGCTATGAATGGGTTATGACCGTTGCATTAATTCTCGCTGGTTTGGTTACCTCAGGCGTGTTCTCGCTGGTCGTGTCCGTTGTATCCGCTCCGGTGGGCTATCAGGACGAAACGGGCTTCCATGTCGGCAAGGAGCCCAAACCCGCGCCTCAAAAGTAAGCCGCCTGCCTGACGTTCGTTCATCCCTTCATTCTTCAGGAACGGCGAAAGCGTTATCTCCGCCGCCATCACCAGCGCTGGCGGCACTTTTTTCAGAATAGCGTTCCCTGCCCGCGAAGGAATCCACTCAGTTCCGGTTTCCAGCTACTCCCTGTCGGCAGCCGCAATAAATGGTTTCAGCTCCTTCATCAGCTGGGCAAACTGGTCGACTGAAAGCTGCTGGGCACCATCGCTCCAAGCTTCGCGGGGATTGGGATGAACTTCGATCAACAAGGCATCGCTTCCCATGGCCACGGCCCCTTTGCAGGCGGCGCTGACGAGATCTGCCCGGCCCGCCCCCTGGCTGGGGTCCACAACGACCGGTAAATGGGACTCGGCCTTGACGATTGGAACCGCACAAAGGTCCAGCGTGTTTCGAGTGTAGGATTCAAATGTGCGGATCCCGCGCTCGCAGAACATTAATCTGGAATTGCCGGACGAAAGGACGTACTCCCCGGCCAGCAACCATTCCTCAATTCGCATTGAAAGTCCGCGTTTCAGAAGAATGGGCTTCTTGGTTCTGGCGGCTGAGACCAGCAACTGGAAATTCTGGGCGTTGCGCGCACCGATCTGAATAATGTCCGCGTATTCCGCAACCATCTCCGTGTGCTGTTCGGAGAGCAGTTCCGTGATGACGGCCAGGCCGGTTTCACGACGAGCCTTGGCCAGAAGCTTCAATCCCTTCAGCCCGAGTCCCTGAAATTCATATGGGGAGGTGCGCGGTTTGAATGCGCCTCCGCGCAGGATGGTCGCTCCCGCTTTGGCGACCGCAGTGGCGGTTGTAAGCAGCTGCTTCTCACCTTCCACCGAGCATGGCCCTGCCATCACTTGGATCTTGCGTCCTCCCAGTTCGAGACCCGCCACCTTGACGACGGATGTCTTTTCGTGCGCTTCCCGACTGACCAGTTTGTACCGCTTTTGCACCCGCATCACGCTTTCGACCTGGGGCCAAGTTGTGAGTGTCTCGAGTGTCTTGTGCGTGCGCTCATCGCCAATGGCGCCAATAACGGTGCGAGCCACTCCGTGAATGGGGTGGGGCTTGTAACCGAGCCGGTGGATTTCGCGGAAAATTTCCCGCTCCTGCCGCGCGCTGGCTCCTGGCTTCAGAACAATAATCATGACTGTTGTAGGAATGGGCTGTGTGTTAAGCAAAACGGGCGCTCCTCAGAGCGCCCGCAGAATGCCAAAGTCTTCGATCCAGAGGGATCAAGGCAGCAGCAGCACGAACACTCCACGACGATTCTTAGCCCAGGCAATCTCGTCGTGGTTGGGATCTGCCGGATGCTCCTCACCGTAGCTGATGGTGTCGATCCGACTGCCGCTGACGCCTGCGGCGACAAGCGCTTCGCGCAGCGCGAGGGCACGGCGCTCGCCCAATGCCAGATTGTAGCCTTCGGTGCCGCGCTCGTCACAGTATCCTTCAATGCGCACCGCGTTGTTCATGTTCTCATTGAGAATCCCGGCCACGCTGATCACGTTCCCCTGCTCGCTGCTGCGGACCGTCGAGCTGTCAAAATCGAAGTAGACGGTGTAATCCGCAAGCGCGCTGCGATCCTCCTTCATGTGCGCGAAGGCGCCTCCAGGAGGCAACTCACCGCCCCCGGATTCGACGTCTGATCCACTGCCCGCAACTCCTCCCTGGCCAAGTCGGGCAGCGGAAGGATCGGTGACGGAGCCAGTCTGCCCTGGCAAAGGCGTAATGCCGGTGGGTTTTTTCTTGCAGCCGACGGCGGCAACGGTCAGGGCGAGGGCGATGATGCAAAGGTTGGCGAACTTGATTGCTTTCATGATTGTTTATGCGTTGGGAAGGTCCTTAACGCGCCCACACGGGCTGAGAGTTGTTGCTTCCCGAAATCCGGGGCACATCCTTGACCTGTTTGGTGGGCACGTCAAGTAGAGACAGGGTCTCTCGGCCACCCACACGCCGGGTGAAGACCAGCGTTCTGGAATTGGGGGCCCAGGAGGGGTCATCGCCGCTCACCAACACGGTAGCAGCCCCGCCTCCGGCGGGAACCACACAGATTTCAAAATCACCCATTTGGGCGGTGAAGGCGATCCACTTGCCATCGGGCGACCAATCGGGTTCGCTGGGGTTGGACACGCCTGCGACGCTGATTCGCTCCACATCGCCACCCCCGGGCGGGACCTTGGCCAGCACCCGCCTGCCCCCGGACTTGGTGGCGAAACAGATCCAGCGCCCATCCGGAGACCAGCAGGGCGAGGATTCCTCCTCCTTGGTCCGCGTGAGTTGCTTTAAATTGCTGCCATCGGCATTGGCCACGTAGAGATCCACCATGCCGCTCTTGCTGAGCACCATGGCCACCTTGGACCCGTCCGGGGAAGGGACGGGCATCAGGTTGGAACCGCCGTAGGAGGCAAGGATCTGTCGTTCTCCATTCGAGATGTTGTGCCGGAAGATCTCGGGTCGGCCGCGCTTGTAGGAACTGTAAACCAGAACCGGCTGGCCGGGCACCCAGGCGGGAGATTTGGAGATCTCGGGTCGGCCGCGCTTGTAGGAACTGTAAACCAGAACCGGCTGGCCGGGCACCCAGGCGGGAGATTTGGCGAGTGCGTTGTCGCCACTCGTCAGCGAGGTCGCCCCATGCCCATCGAAGTCGGCCACCCAAATCTCGGCATTCTGACCTTGCTGCACCTTGCATGCGATCCGTGTCAAACCAATCCCCTTACTGTGGTTGACGGCGGCTGCCACCACATCGTCCGTGAAGGCATGCGCCTGGCGCCTGAGCGAGGCGCCCGAGTAACTTCGGGAGAGCTCCGTTGTCTGGGTGACCCGAGCCGTGACCCGGCCCTGGACATTTCCGGCGTTGCTTCCACTGATGAGAAACTGGGCCTGGTCTGGCCCGACAAACTTGAAACCCTGCACGTAGAGATCGAACTGGATCACGGCGGCCACCTCCCCGGAACCGGAAAACCCGGAGAGGGATACAAGAATGGGGTTTTCCCCGCCCGGCGTCCAATCGCTGCCCTTGACGATAACACCTATGTCCTCCCCCTGCTGCGGGAACGCCCAGGGCGCGGCAGACAAGATGGTGAGTGTCAGCAGGTTTGTAATGAATTTCTTTGGCATGATTATCCGAGTGCGCGTTTTGATTTGAGGTTGAATCCGATGATGTAGGTCCGGGTGTTTTCCCTGGCTCCGGCGGGGAACGCAGGGACCGAGGTCACACGGCGCAGCGCCGCCTCCACGGTTCCGTCGATGGCAGCGTCGCCGCAACGGGATGTGATTTTCGCGGACACGACCGTCCCGTCCTTCGCGATGATGACTTGCACCTTGACCAGCGCATCGTCGCTGGAAGTGTCATCCGGCGGGTACCAGTTGCGTTCGTAAATGCTTTTCACCGCCTGTGCGTAGTTGGCGTAGGCCGGGCCGCTGCCGGCACCCAGGCTGGGCATTTCGATGGAAGTGCTTGAAGCGGCGCTGCGAAGTGCTTTCGCCGCCTGGGCAAAAACATTCGACGGATCCCGGGTGGTCGTGGTCGTCTTGGGCCGGGCGGGGGCGTCGGAGGTCCGGACGGTCTTCTTGGCGCTTATCTTGATCTTGTCGCTGGGAGTCCACTTGGGGGTTGGATCGGGCTGTGGCTCGGGATCCTTCGCGGTTGGCTGGGGTTCGGCTTTCATCGTCACCGGCTGCGGCTCGGCCTTTACTGTCACCGGTTGGCGCTCCGGTTTTGGAAGAGCAACCGGGGGGGGGGGCTTCACATTCGGGTTGCCTCCGCCCTGGATCTGTTCATCCACCAGGATGTCCGGGATGATTTCCAGCACTGGCATGTCATCCCTCTTGTCGGATCGCATGAGGAAGGCGGGGCCGACCAGAAGCACCAGCAGCAAGAGCGCATGCATTCCGGTGGATGCGACGACGCATTTCTTGTGGAGTTTGCTCATGGCTACTTCCTGGGTTCGGTGCGCAGGGAAAACCG
>JALOTU010000271.1 GCA_025457725.1 Verrucomicrobiota bacterium | reverse complement strand
CCGGCGACGAAACTCCCCGGTAAAGGGCACCGAATGCACCGCGTACCCGTCCGCCGCCGGCAGCACCAGGTTGATGTCGTCGCTCAGCACCCGCGCACCAGCGGCGTCGGCCTTGCGCGAGAGCGTCGTCTTGCCCGCGTTGGAGCGGCCGACGAACAGCAGCGCCCGCCCGCCGACCACCAGCCCGGCGCTGTGCAGCAGCATGCCCCCGAACCCCAGCACCCGGTGCGCCAGCAGGATGCGCAGGAAGTTTTCCAGCACGACCGGCTGGGGTAGCTCCTCCTCGCGGACCACGCACAGGCGGGCGGCCGCCGGCTCGGCTGCCTCCAAGGGAATCCACGCGGTGAAGTTGATCCCGGTGACCTCCAGCCCGCCGCCGCGCCGGACCTGGCGGGGGGCGTATTGTCCAGCGCAGATCAGCTCCCGCGCCTGTATGGACAGGGGCTCGGGCAGTCGCCCGGCCTGGCAGACGACCCCAGCGGATCCGTGCAAAGCCCCTTCGGCGGCGAGAAACGACGGGTGATTCCGAGCAATCGTGTCGCGCTGGCCGGCGCTCAGGCCCTCGATGGCGATGCCGCAGACCGGCAGGCGGAGCGCGATCGACGCCGGCCCCCAGGCATCGGGGCTTCCGAGGGGGCGCATGCGAGGGCCTTTAGGATCCCGTCCTTGCGCAAGTTGGTGCTCCCGTGGGAGGTTTGCCAAAGCCACCCGTCGGTGGATCACACACCACTGCCGCCATCTCCAGCGGGTCGCTGCTCAGGATGCGGGGCGGCGCGTAAGGCCGGCGGGCCGGTTGCCCGGCGCGACCGGCGCCTTCAATCGTTCCCTTGTTGTCGTTCCCGCGTTCCGATTGTTCACTCATGCGTTTCACCCATTTCAGCTTGATCTGTACCCGAAAGAGCGGAAAACCGCCCGCCCCAATCCCCGGCTATTCCGCGTGCGCCGCCGGATCCCCGAGCACTGCGTACATCGGCGACATGAAGTCGCTGATTTGCCCGTTCACGGCCTGCTTGGCCGCGCGCACCGCGGCCCCGACCGAATGGTTCCAGCCGAACAGCTCATCGACGAAGGCCAGACCGAGGACATGGGCGTCGCGCCCCAGGGACAGGCCCGTCGGCGCCAGCGCGGCGATCGCCCCGCCCTCGGGATTCAGCACCAGCGCCGCCGCCAGGGAACGGGTCGCGGGCAGGCTGTCGTCGCCGGAGGCGCAGGTGAGCGCGGCGAACACGGGGAAGTATTGGTTTTGCAGCGCCCGCGCATCGGGCGCGGTGAGGAAACCCTCGCGGTGATTGCCGATCTGCTGCACGGAACCGTGTCCGTCGTAGCTCACGTAGGTCGCCTGGTTCCAGGTCGCGGAATTGGTTAGAGCCGCGCGGACCGGATCCCGCGGGTGGAAGAGCTGAAGGGCGGCGTCGAAGCCGAGGTCAAACAGCCGCTGGGTCGTTTCCACCGAATGGGCGTGGAAATCGCCGGCGTCGTCGGGGTTGTCGGCCGCGACCACCGCGCCCTGCTCGCCGGAGCGAACCCGCGTCTCATGCCGGGCCAGTTTTTCCACGTAGGCCAGACCTTCGGCGTCGCTCATGATCGGCAGCCGCCCGTAGGCAAAGGGCGTGATGCCGTTCTCGAAACCCAGCAACCGGGCGTCGGAAGGCGCCAAAGCCCAAGGGTTGGCGGTCATCAGGACCGGAAGGAAGTTATCCCCGTAGCCCATGCGATTTTTGCGATCCAACGACCCCTTGCCCACCAACACCACCACGGACGGAGCTTGCGCCCATTGCCTGCGAACATGGTTCATGAAACGGCCGATGGCGAAGGGATCCACCCGCCCGGCGCTGAAGGCTTTGTAGATGTCGTCCAGCCAGACAACTTTGGCAACGCCATGGCGCCCCTGCCGGTAGTCGGCCAGCGCTTGGGCGGTTTCGGAGAATTCACGGGGCGCGATGATCAGGTAATCGGCCCGATGGTTCCGCGCCTTCAGGTCGGTCTGCTCGCGGGCGTCAAACGCCGGCGTCGGGAGCGCCGAGGTCTCGGCAATCAGGTAGTCGCCGCCGCCCCTCGCTTCGAAAGCGACGGCCCAGCCGTCCCCATAAGGATAAACATGGACATTGCGGCGCAGGACGGCGTTACGCACCGGCGACTCGATCACCTGGATCTCCGAACTCGCAAAACCGGTCACGACCTGAGCGCCCCGAGCGACATTGCGCATCCAGATCTGACCGTTGTCGGCGACCGGCAAGCGCAGGTAATCCACCTCGATGGCATTGAGGAATTGCCCTGGGTTGGTCCCCGGGGCATAGATGTTGCGAAGCCGAAGGGTGTTGTCGCCGTCCGGGTTCAGTAGCCCCTGATCGAACTGCGCCACGAGCTTCGCGGTTTCGAAGCCGTCCCAGGCAAGCACAGAGCCTACCTGGACGCCGTTCAGTTCGGCGTAGACCTGGTGCTCGTTGCCGGGATTGAGCTTGGTCCACCCTCGCAGCTCGACCCGCAGCACGCCCGTCCCATCGGCCGCCGGGGCCGGCAGGCGCAGGGTCACTTCGATAAGATCCTTGTGCCCGCCAAACAGGTAATCCCAGAACCAGTAGTCGGCATCGGGCTCGCTGGCGACCGGCCATAGGTAAAACTGCATATCCGGCTCTTCCTCGAACCTCACCGAATCACGGAACGGGGTGAGCTGTCCGGTTCCCTGGAATTGGGGGTCACGGCGTTCGGTCATGCGTTGCGGGTTGGGGGTCTGGGCGAACACGAGCTGGTAGGCGTTGCCCTCCGCGTGGAAGGTTTCGTAAGCCTGGGCGGCGAACAGCAGGCGGTTGTTTTCGCTATCAAAATGCCAGGAGACCGGCTTTTCCTCGTTCCGCAGAGCAAGATGACCGCTTTGGGCGCGGTTGCGGAGTTCCCCGGCATCCATGCCGGCGCCTGCGGCAAGTTCATCGATGGTCACGCCATAGAGTCCGGGCTCGCGGGTCTTCAGCCATGCCGAGGTCGCGGGCGCAGCAGTCCCGGTTGTCGCCGCGCGATTCTGCGCCGTTGCCTGAGTGGTCGGTTCGCGCAGGTCCTGCGCCTTGACCTCGGGCAAGCGCCGGTGTTCGACCGCGCGCTCCAGTCCCGGCGGCTCGCGGCGGCGGCCGACAAAACCCTCGGACAGCGGCCGCCACTCGCTCCATTGCTCGCCGGTCTGAACCGCGGATCCGCGATCCGCCATCGCGGGGCCAATGAAGAGGAGAGCGACCCCAGCCGCCAGAACCGTCTTCATCACGGATCGGATCATCGATTTCGCCACTGCTGTCATGATTCGCCCTGCCATAACTGTAGTCTGTTTTGGAAAATTGATGAGCCTGCCCCTCGACCGGCTCGGGACGAATGGCAAGCGCGCGATGCCATCAATCAGCGCCCGCTTGCGGACGGAACGGCCCGTACTCGCGGGTCGTGCCGCGGGCTTCCAGTTCGATCAACCGGTACTCGTAGGCTTCGCCCGGGCGCGCGCCGGGGTCGGCCATCCAGTACTGCGCGCCCATGGGGGCCGCCACCAGCGCGGGCAGGAGCTCGGAGTGGATCGGCGTCCAGGCGTCACCAACGCGGCGCTCGGCGTAAAAACCGACGGTGCCGCGCTGCTCCAGGGTCTCCCAGCGGAACACCACCACCGCCCCGTCGCCGTCGGGATCGAGGTAATCCCGCAAGGCGTCGAGCAAGGCCTCGCGGTCGGCGCCGCTCAGAGCCTGCGCGGCTGCGGGATCCCAAGCCGCCAATAAACCGAGCAGACCTTCGGCATCGAGCCGGTCGACCCCGATGGCCTCCAGAAAATCACTCACGCTGGTGACATCAAGGGACACATCCCCCATGATCACCGCAGTCGGGGTCAGCGTGACGTCATCCTCGTTGTTGGTCAGGAGCGGATCACGGTTCGTTCCGCTGATCGTCGCCGTATTGGTGTAATTCCCGGACGCCAGCACGGTAGCCGTGATCTGCAAGGTCGCTGAACCACCGCTCAGCAGCGTCCCGATGTTCCACGCTCCGGTGCCCGCATTATAAGTCCCGACCGACGGGGTGGCGCTCACGAACGAAAAGCCGGAGGGCAGAACTTCCTCCACGACAACATTGGTGTCATGGCTCGCACCGTTGTTGCTCGCGGTGATCGTGAAAACAACATCTTCGCCCACGTTCGGGTTGGGGTTGTTGGCGGTTTTTTCCACTTCGAGGTCCGTTTCCAACAGAGAAAATCCGAAGGTCCAGCCATCACCGGAGGAACCCGTGGTATCCGAGGACCAGTTAGTTCCGCCTCCATTGCCTCGGATGAAAACCCGGAAGGTGATCTCCTCAATCCCCTCCCCGGC
>JALOTU010000270.1 GCA_025457725.1 Verrucomicrobiota bacterium | reverse complement strand
CATCGACACTTCGGGAATGATCCCCGCGGCGCCCTTCTTCGACTCGATGTAGCGGTAAACCTTCCCGGCTTCCTGCACGGCAAGCAGGTATTTGCCCGCAATGGCGCCGACTTCCGCCGGGCTCGTCTCAAAAGGACGATCAATCCCGGCGATCTTGATCTTTCCCGTCAACTCGGGGTGCCGGGCGACAAAGGCGTTCACCGCCCCGGCCTCCGCCGGCTGCCCGATAAAATCCGCCACGTCGATGGTGAAGAAATCCGAAACGGACAAAAACCGGTCCACAGTCTTCAGGCCGATGTGATCCGCGTCGACGTGCCATTCCCCCTGCCAGGCCAGAGCCTTGACCGCCGCCTGCGCGGCCGCGCGCACGCTGGCCGGTTCCGAGCCGATGATGTTGTGCTCGCGGTTCGACTTGTTCCATACGGGAACGATGGTGACGCCCTGGCTGGCGGCCTTGATGCAGGCCTGAAGCTGGGCCCCCGCCTGATGGGCAAACCGATCTCCAACACCTATTGAATATCTGCTGAGTGTGGTCATTGTTTTCCTTGATGTTCCCCTAAAGCTGTTTCATGTGTGTCCCGTCAGCATAAACAAGTTTTGTCGGTTCAAGGGTGGCAAATTTCTGCAAGACTGATTGAATCTTGTGCCCCGAACAAGTCCTGTTTACCAAGCAGGCGGGTCGCGCGGGGACATCCGCACCACCTGAAGATGGGTTCCCGACCGGAAGCAAACTGGACACTGGGCACGGATTGCCACCATACTTGCGGCTCAAACACTATGAATCACGGCTTGAACATCTCTCAGAAAGCAGGGCTCGATTTTGTCTCGCTGGGGGCCCTCGTCCACCGGCTTGATCCCGGCATCATTCCCTTTCGCAAAGCCTCGCACTGCGACATCCACGTCAGCGGCGGCGAGTTCAACGCGGCGGCCAATCTCGCGGATTGTTTCCGGCTGAACACGGGCATCGCCACGGCCATGGTGGATTATCCCATCGGCGATCTGATTGCGGAGCGGGTGCGTGCGATGGGGGTGAAGTCCTTTTACAAACGCTTCAAGCACGACGGCGTGCGCGGGCCGAACATGGCGACGGTGTATTCCGATCGCGGCCAGGGGGTGCGCGCCCCGGTGGTGTTTTACAATCGCAGCAATGAGGCAGCCGGCCTGCTCAAACCCGGGGATTTCAACTGGAAGGAGATTTTTGCCGATGGCGTGCGCTGGTTTCATAGCGGGGGCATCTTTGCCGCCCTCTCCGAGACCACGGGCGAGCTGATCATTGAGGCGATGAAGGCGGCCAAGGCCGCCGGCGCGGTGACTTCCTTCGACCTGAACTACCGGCAAAAGCTGTGGGACATCTGGGGCGGACAGGAAAAAGCGGTGGGAACGCTCGCCCGCATCGTCGAGCACGTGGACGTGCTGGTGGGTAATGAGGAGGATTTGCAGAAGGGTCTGGGCATTGAAGGGCAGGACGTGGAATCCAAATCGAAACTGGATCCGTCGGCGTTCTACGCCGTCATCGAAAAGGCGACCAAGAAGTTCCCCCGGATCAAGATTGTGGCCACCACGCTGCGGGAGGTGCATTCGACCAATCGCCATTCCTGGAGTGCGGTCGCCTGGGTCAACGGCCAAACCTGCCAGGCGCCGACCTGCGAGCTCGATGTTGTGGACCGTGTGGGGGGCGGCGACGGGTACGCGGCCGGATTCTTCTACGGATTGCTGTCGGGCGAATCACCCGAGGAATCGGTCAAGCTGGGCTGGGCCCACGGAGCCCTGCTCACCACCTACCCCGGCGACACCACCATGGCGACGGTTGAACAAGTCAGGGCCTTTGCCAAGGGGGGTTCCGCCCGAATCCAGCGTTAACCAGCAGCCCATTCTCTCAATCCATATGAAAACAAACCTGTTTGATCTTACTGGAGAAACCGCTGTCGTGATCGGGGCCACCGGTGTTCTGGGCGGGGCCCTGGCCGAGGGCCTGGCCGCGGCGGGCGCCAAGGTGGCCGTGCTGGGGCGCAATGCGGAGCGAGGCAAAGCCCGGGTCCAATCGATCCTGGGCCAGGGCGGGCAGGCGATGTTCTTCGCCTGCGATGCCGCCTCGCGTCCCAGCCTTTCCGAGGCGCACAAGAAACTGGAGGCCGCCCTGGGCGCGCCCGGCATCCTGATCAACGCAGCCGGCGGCAACGATGCCCGGGTCACCGTCACTGCGGATCATCCCTTCGAGGAAATCAAGCAGGAGGACTGGGCCGCCAACTTCGACCTGAACCTCGTGGGCGGCGCGCTGCTTCCCTGCCAGGAGTTTGGCCCCTCCATGTGCCGGCGCGGCAAGGGCAGCATCATCAACATCGCCAGCGTCTCAGCGCACCTGCCGCTGTCGCGGGTGGTCAGCTATTCCGCGGCCAAGGCGGCGGTGCTGAGTCTCTCCCGGTTCCTGGCCCGGGAATGGGCAACGAAGGGAGTCCGCGTGAACACCCTCACCCCCGGTTTCTTCCCGGCCGAGCAGAATCGCAAGCTGCTGTTCAATGATGATGGCTCGCCCACGGATCGCACCAAGGCCATCTGGGGCCACACGCCCATGAACCGTTTTGGTGAAGCGCAGGAACTGGTGGGCGCCTGTGTGTTCCTGGCCAGCCACAAGGCCAGCAGCTTTGTCACCGGCACGGACGTCTGCGTGGATGGCGGCTATCTCTGCCAGACGATTTAGGCGGAGCGGCAGCAGCGATGAAGGTTTGCATGGCTGGGAGCCTGGTGGGAGGTTAAACCGGGTGCTCGCCTGCCGGGTCTGCCCCGTTGGACGAGCCTGTCACGGTGGCCCAGTATTGAAACTGTCCAGATGATATGAAATCCAGTCGCCAGCCCGCCCCTGCCGCGAAACTCACCGACGCCAGGGTGGCTGAAGTGGTCGCGCGATCGCTTCCCACCCAGGCTTACGCAGGCAAACGCGTCCTGCTTGTCATCCCCGACGCCACCCGCACCGCGCCGGTGGGACTCCTGTTCAAGACCATCGTCGCTCAGATCGGTGCGGTGACCCGCAACCTCGACGTCATGGTGGCCCTGGGCACTCACCCGCCGATGAGTGAGGAGGCCATCTGCTCCCGCCTGGAAATCGACGTGACGGAACGGAAATCCCGCTACGGCTCGGTGAAATTCTTCAACCACGAATGGAACAATCCAGCCGCGCTCCAGGAAGTCGGCGTGATCCCGGCGAGCGACATTGATGAACTCACCAGCGGCCTCTTTTCCATGGAGGTTCCCGTCGAGATCAACCGGCTGGCGCTGACCTACGACCAGCTGATCATCGTCGGTCCGGTGTTCCCTCATGAGGTGGTGGGTTTTTCCGGAGGGAACAAGTACCTGTTCCCCGGCATAGGAGGACCCAAGATCCTGAACTTCTTCCACTGGCTCGGCGCCGTGTGCACCAACCCGATGATCATCGGCAACAAATGGACTCCCGTGCGCAAGGTCGTGGATCGAGCCGCCAAACTGGTCAGCGTGGACAAGCGTTGCTTCGCCATGGTCGTGGCCCCGGACAAATCCCTGGCCGGTTTGTTCTTCGGCACACCGGAATCCGCCTGGGACGACGCCAGCGAACTCTCCCGGCAAATCCACATCACCTACAAGGAGAAGCCCTTCAAGACCGTTTTGTCCTGCGCGCCGCCCATGTATGACGAGATCTGGGTGGCGGGGAAATGCATGTACAAGCTCGAACCGGTGGTGGCCGACGGCGGCGAACTGATCATTTACGCCCCGCATGTGCAGGAAGTCTCCGTAACGCACGGCCGGCTCATCGAGGAAATCGGCTATCATTGCCGCGATTACTTCCTCAAGCAGTGGGACAAATTCAAACACTACCCGTGGGGTGTTCTGGCCCACAGCACGCACGTGCGCGGCATTGGAACGTTTGAGCACGGCGTCGAACAGTGCAGGATCCAGGTCACCCTGGCCACCGGCATCCCCGAGGCCACCTGCCGCAAGATCAACCTGGGCTATCGCAATCCGGCCTCAATTCGCCCCGAGGCTTTCGCCGATCGGGAGGACGAGGGCGTCCTGCTCGTCCCCAAGGCCGGCGAGATGTTGTATCAGCTCACCGAGCCGCCCCCCTGGGCCGCACGCTGAACCGGGCCCAGGCGACGGTCCGCAGGCACCAGGGCTGCAGCTCCGCCCCCGGAGAAGCGACCACACTCGGCGCGCCATCCGGTCACTCGTGGTTCTGCCTCGCCGCCTTGGCCTCGGCGATCACTTTGGCCTCCAGCTCGCGCGGCATCTCCTCGTAATGGCTGAATTCCTCGGTGTGCACGGCGCGTCCGCCGGTCAGTGAACGCAACACAGTGGCGTAGTGATG
>JALOTU010000012.1 GCA_025457725.1 Verrucomicrobiota bacterium | reverse complement strand
CATTGACTGGACGCCCTTCTTTCACACCTGGGAACTGCGCGGGGTTTACCCGAAGATTCTCCAGCACGAACAGCATGGCGAGGAGGCGCGCAAGCTCTTTGCCGACGCCCAGGGTTTGTTGAACGAGATCGTCAGCCAGAAGCGCCTCGGACTGCGAGCCGTGTACGGGATCTTTCCAGCCAACGCGAGTGGTGACGATGTGGAGGTTTACACCAACGAAGGCCGCACCGAGACACTGGCCCGATTCCACTTCCTCCGGCAGCAGACAACCAAGGAGGAGGGCAAACCTCATTGGTGCCTGGCGGATTTTATTGCACAGAGGAGTGGCACGGACCAGAGATCAGTGCCACGCGATCACCTGGGCGCCTTTGCCGTGACCTCAGGCATCGGCTTGAAGGAGCTGGTGGAGAAGTTTCAAGCGGAGCACGACGATTACAACGCCATCATGGCCGAAGCGCTGGCAGACCGGCTGGCGGAGGCCTTCGCGGAGTACCTGCACCAGCGCGTGCGCCGGGAATGGGGCTACGGCCGGAACGAAGGTCTGTCGACCGAGGATCTCATCGCGGAAAAGTACCGCGGCATCCGGCCGGCGGCCGGTTACCCGGCCTGTCCGGATCACACGGAAAAGGCCACGCTGTGGAAGCTGCTGGGCGCGGAGAAGAACACCGGCATCCAGCTCACCGAGAACTTTGCCATGTGGCCCGGCAGCAGTGTGAGCGGACTCTACTTTGCCCACCCCGGATCCAGATACTTCGCCGTCGGCAAGCTGGGCCGGGATCAGTTGGAAGACTACGCCTCCCGCAAGGGCGAAACCGTGTCGGAGATGGAACGCTGGCTGGGTCCGTGGCTGGGGTACACGCCCTAATGGGGGCCATTCGGATGGCTGGCATTCCTCCAGCTGCGGTGTATGTTCCCGCGCTCGATGTGGCCCGTGCTCAAACCATCGCAATTGAAGGGGCGAACAAAGTGGTGCGCTTGACTCCAGTCTTGGTGCGCCGCTGCCAGTTCACCCGGGTGATTCTGCTTGCAGCCCTGGCGCTCCTGCTCCCATCGGCCGTGCAGGGACAGCCGGCAGAACCCGGGCTGCTGCCGGGCTGGAAGGAGATTGCCGACCGGCCCGGACTCACGTCCGAACAACGGGCGGGGGCGCAGTTTGCCGGACAACATCTGCCGGCCTCCCTGTTCAACCAGCTTCCCCAGGGGCATCAGGAGGCATTGTTGCGCTACGCCGCCGATCACAGCCAGGGCGATCCACAACTGGTCATCTGCTGGGAAAGCCACACCCCGGACTTCATCGTCAAACCCTACCTCGAAATCGAGTATGCCGGGAAGCTCGTCAAACAAGCGCGTCAGCGCGCGGGGAACTTCCCCATTGGAACCGCCTACCAGGCCGACGACGCCGACCACTGGAATCGCACCGCCTCGAACGGCACCGGCCAGGGAACCCAGGGGCTGCCCATCACACTGACCTGGAGCGTGGTGCCCGACGGCACCCTCATTCCCGGCGGACAGGTCAGCGGTGAGGGCAGCAACGAACCGAGCAACCTGCGGGCATGGCTCGCCGGCATTTATGGCGGCAGCAGCACCGGACCCGCTGCCGCCCAGCCCTGGTTTCCCATCTTGCAAGCCGTGTTCGACAACATCGCCGCCAAAACGGGCGTGCGTTACGTCTATGAACCCAACGACGACGGCGCCCAATTGAGCAATTTCTCCAGCGGCCAGGGAAGCCTGGGCGTGCGGGGCGATGTGCGGATCAGCGGTCACGCCCTGGACGGCAATTACAATGTGCTCGCCTACAATTATTATCCCGATTTCAGCGACATGGTGATCGACACGTCGGACAGTTACTTCAACAACACCGCCAACAACTCCCGCGTGCTGCGCAACGTGATTGAACACGAGCATGGCCACGGGCTGGGGCTCGGCCACGTCTGCCCCACGGACGGCACCAAGCTCATGGAACCGTTCATCAACCTGGGATTCCTCGGCATCCAGTTCGATGACATCTTCACCATCCAACGGCTTTACGGCGATTTCCTGGAGCCGCACGGTTCCGAGCGCAGCAACGACACTTTTGCGACGGCGACCCCGCTCGCGCTCGCTCCCGGGGTTCCGTTCGCGGCGGAGTGGCTGGGCATCGATGACAATTCCGATGCGGACTACTTCAATGTCAGCCTTCCCGCCGACACCCAGCTGACCGTGCGTGTCATCCCAAGCTCCGCCGGCTATCTCGAAGGGGGAGTCAATGCGTCCGATGGAAGCTGCACGGCCGGGACGCCCTTCGACTCCAGCAACCTGCAGGATCTTGGCCTGACACTCTACGCGCCCGACCAGTCGACGGTGCTGGGTTCGGCCATCAATCAACCCGCCGGCGTGACGGAGCAGTTGATCCATGTGCCCATTCTCTCCCCGGGCACCCATTACCTCCGAGTGACGGGCAGCGGCGCCAATGTCAACCAGCTCTATCGCCTCGAGATCGAAGTCAACCCCCTCGCCGTCGCCCTCGTGCTGTCCTCGGCCACCGTCACGGAGGAGTTGTGGCCCGGCGGAAACGGCGTGCCGGACCCGGGTGAAACGGTGCGCCTGGCCGTCGACCTGATCAATGTCGGAACCCAGACCGCCACCAACGTGGAGGCCACGCTGAACGGGTCCGCCGGGTTTCAGCCGTTCGCCGTGTCGCAGTCGTATGGCAGCCTGGACAGCGGATCCAGCGCCGCCCGCTCCTTCACGTTTGCCTTCAACGGAGAATGCGGCGATGCCTTAAACCTGTCCCTCGATCTCCAGGTGAACGGAGCGCCGGCTGGTTCTCTGCCGATCGACATGACGCTCGGAACCAAAACCCCTCTGTTGACGGAGGATTTTGAGGCCGGCAACGCCCTGCCGTCGGGCTGGTCCACAACGGAAACCGGCAGCGGCTCGCTCTGGTCCATCGTGGCCAACCCCGGAAACCCGGGACACAACTCGGCATTCGCACAGGACGCCTACAGGTGGGGGCAATCCATCCTGACCACCCCCGCCATCACGGCGGGCGCGACCCCGGGCAAGTTGATGTTCACTCATTACTACAATACCCAGTCCGGCCGGGACGGCGGCGTCCTGGAAATCGAGGTGAATGGTGGCGGCTGGCAGGACATCGTTTCCGCCGGGGGCGCGTTCCTGGCCGGAGGCTACAACAGCACCCTCAATGGCAGTCTGAATCCCATCGATAGCCGGAACGCCTGGTCGGGTGATTCCGCAGGGTTCATCAGCACCGTCGTCCAGTTGCCCCCCTCGACCGCCAACCAAAGCGTCCGGTTCCGCTGGATCCTGGGCCATGACCGGTCCTCAGCTGGTGATGGATGGTATCTCGATGACATCGATCTGTCCGAGGTCGCGTGCGACAGCGGGGTCCCCGGCCTGATCCTGTCGAGCACCGACACTCAAATGGCCGAGTATTTCACGGCCACCGACACCGCCAACGTCACGGTTTCCGCCGCCCTGCCCGTGGCCACCGATCTTCCGGTCACCCTCCAGGCTGCGGGCAGCGCGGACGCGGTGCTGGATGTGTCCGGGTTCGCCAGTCTCACCCTCGGCGCGGGCCAGTCGAGCACCACGCTGGTGCTGCGGGCGATCAGTGACGCCATCGTGGAAGGAACCGAAGTCCTGAATGTGACCAGCCCGAACGCCTCGGGAACCGTGCAAATCAGCATCCTGGACACGCCCTACGGACAGTTTGCCGCCACCAACCTGGGCACCATCGGCGCGGTCAATCCCTACGACGACTTCGATCTCGACGGCTCGTTGAATGTGGAGGAGCTGGTGTTCGGCACGGACCTGACGTCGGCGTCCTCGCATCCGGTGTTTGCGCTGGTGAGGGAGGGTCTGGATTTCAGACTGCCCGTGCCGCTCACCTCGCTGCCGCCAGGGATTATGGTGTCAGGCGAAGCCACCACTGATTTTGCCACCTGGCTGCCCGACGGGGTCACTGTCGTCCCCGACGGGCTCCTGATCCCGGGCGATGATCCGCAACGCTTCCTGCGGCTCAAATACAGCGTCCTGGAAACGGCGCCTTGAACCCGGCGGCACGCACCCTCTGTGTTCGAACTGCGGAGTCTCCATCACCGACACACTCCTCCAAACAGTTCGAGAAAATTCTGTTCCACCTGGTTGGCGAGCTCGCTGATGGATTGACCAAGCAGTTCCGCCCCGAACGCGTAGACGGCGGCCAGGTTCGCCGGATGGTTGATGGGTTTGCCGGTCGCGCCGTCCGCCAGGGGAAACCGGTTCCTGTCCCCGGGCAGGCTTTGATCCGGCGCATCGGTTTCGATCAACAGGCGGTTGAAGGGCACCTGCTTGAACGCCTCCCGCTGTCGTTGTTTGCGTTCGTGCGCATAGAAGCCGGGCAGGGAATAATAGGCGCCCAGGTCCGCCAGCGGTCTGACCAATTCCACCGGGCCACCGTAGGAATGCAGCAGAAACCCGCAGGCGGGACGAGGCTCGCGTCGAAGAATGTCATGGAGCAACCCCCACGCTTGCAGGCAATGGATGCTCACCGGCAGATTGCGTTCCGCCGCCAGGCGCAGCTGCCAGGTGAAGACTTCAGCCTGTTCCTCCAGCGGGGCGGGCCCGGAGGCTGCGGGCGACAGGCCGCCGGTCTTCACCGCCCGCTGGTGCCGGTCCAGAATCCACCGGTCCAGACCGATCTCGCCGACGGCGGAGGGAATCCGGTCGAGGTATTCCACAAGCCGCTGCTGCCAGTCCGCAGTCCGCTCCCGGAGATACCACGGATGATAACCGAACGAAGGCAACACCTCCGGATGCGCCCGCGCCAGCCCGAGCACCTCCCCCCAGTCCGCCTCGCACGCGCCGTTCACGACCATGCGAACCACACCCGACCGCACGGCCTGCGCGAACACCTCCTCGCGCCGCGATTTCAACCGCTCGTCCTGAAGATGATTATGGGCGTCGTAGAGGCGCATGAAAACCTGCCCCATCCTGGAACATTCCCCCGCAAATGAACAGGCAAACACCATTGGCACCCCGCCGGGTCTTCCTCTAGGATAACGGGACGAATCGTCGCCACGCTGATGTGAAGAAGCACCAACCCAATCCATCCACCCCGCCGCCGCGCAAACTGCCGCTGCTCATCAAGCTCGGCGTTCCCGCCGCCATTCTGATCACGGTGTTCGGCGCGTGGCTGTTCCGGGGCGAGGCCAGTAAGGCGTTCCGGACCGCCGCACCCCCGAAGCTTCCCGAGGTTTTCAAGCTCGAGGACGAGACGGAGGCCTTCGCGCAATACGCCGGCTCGGCCAGCTGCCGCAGCTGTCACGAAGAGGCCTATCAACTCTGGCGCACCTCCAATCACGGCATGGCCGAGCGCATCCCGCTGCCGCATCTCGAGGATCCCGCGTTTGTCCCCGCAAGGTCGTTCGAGCATGGCACCCAGAAAACGGAGGTGCGCAAGGAGGGCGACCACTACGAGATTTTCACCCCGGGATTGGACGGCACCAACGGGCCGTTCGTCGTGGACCGCGTCATCGGCAACAACCCGCTCATGCAATACCTGACCCCCTTCCCCGGCGGACGCTGGCAGACGCTCGAGGCGTCCTGGGATCCCATCAGCAACGAGTGGTTCAATGTCTACGGGCAGGAGGATCGGCAGCCGGGCGAATGGGGGCACTGGACCGGGCGCGGCATGACCTGGAACACCATGTGCGCCGTGTGCCACAACACCCGGCTGCGCAAGAATTACGATCCGGCCACCGACACCTTCCACACCACCATGGCGGAGATGACCGTCGGCTGCGAATCCTGTCACGGACCGATGAAGGATCACGTGCTGTGGCAGGAGAAGTTCGGCGACAAGGTGGCCGATCCCACCATCCGCAATCTCACCCGCCGGCAGATGTTCGACACCTGCGCAGCCTGCCATTCGCGCCGCATGGAAATCACGGGCGACTTCAAGCCGGGCGACGATTATTACGATCACCATCTCCTGGGCATCGTGGACGAAAGCAACACCTGGTATCCGGACGGACAGAACTGGGACGAGGATTACGAGTACACCGCGTTCCTCGGCAGCCGGATGCATCTCAAGGGAGTGCGGTGCGTGGACTGCCACGATTTCCATTCCGCCAAGGTGCGCATGCCGGGCAACTGGATGTGCCTCACCTGCCACGCCGTCGGGACGACCAACGCCATCCAGATTGACCCGGTGAAGCACAGCTTCCACTCGGAAACCAACAGCGGCAATCTCTGCACCGGTTGTCACATGCCGCAGACGCCCTACATGCAGCGCCACTGGCGGCACGATCACGGGTTCACCATCCCGGATCCCGTGCTGACCAAGGAGTTCGGCATCCCCAACGCCTGCAACCGCTGTCACCAGGACAAGAGCACGGACTGGTCGATTGAATACGTGGAGAAATGGTACGGCGCCAAGATGGACCGTCCCTACCGCGAACGGGCGCGCGTGATCGCGCGGGCCAAACAGCTGGACGACTCCGCCGTGGACCCGCTCCTCGAGATGCTCGCGTCCGACGAGATCCCCTACTGGCGCGCGGTGGCCGCCGGGATGCTCGATCCGTGGATCAACCAGCCCCGGGTCATCGGCGGGTTGCTGGGCCAGCTCGCCAACACCAACGCCCTGGTCCGCTTGAATGCCCTCCGCACCCTGGCCCCGTTGGCGCAGGCCGGCAATGAAGCCGTGAAAGGCGCCGTGCAGGCGGCCCTCGAGGACCCGGTGCGCAGCGTTCGTTATCAGGCAGCCGCGGCTCTGTCCGGCGAGGTCTCCACCAATTCGCTGGCAGGGAGCGAATTCTGGCACTCGCTGCAACACAACGCGGATCAACCCGCCGGCCAGATGCAATTGGGCTCCTACCATCTGGCACACGGCGACACCGTACGCGCCCTCCGGCACTACAGGACGGCTGTCGAGTGGGATCCCTATTCGCCGCCGCTGCGCCACGAATATGCCGTGGTGCTCAGCATGGCCGGGCGACCCCAGGAGGCGGTGACGCAACTGAGGGAAGCCATCCGGCTGCAACCCAACGAGGCGGAATTCCATTACAAACTCGCCCTGGCCCTGAACGAAATTGGCGACACGCAGGGGACACTGGCCTCCCTTATGGATGCGGTGCGGATCAATCCCCGCCATGGCCGCGCCTGGTATAACCTGGGATTGGCGCGGGCGGGTGCCGGCGACGCCAGCGGCGCGATCGAGGCCTTGCTCCTTGCGGAAACCGTTTCGCCCGGGGACCCGCGTCCCGCCTACGCCCTGGCCACCGTGCTGGCGCGGGTGGGCGATGTCTCCGGAGCGCGGGACGCCGCACGGCGCGCCCTCGACATCAATCCCGATGATCAGGAAGCCGCCGCGTTGCTGCGGAGTCTTGAGGGGGTGCGGTAGTTCCGGGCGCGGCCACGGGAAGAATGCGGCCCACGACAACATCACCATCCGCACCGGCATAAAGCGCTCCGCGCCGCAGCTGCATGATCTGCCCGTGCGTCAGGGTCACCTCGCCGAAGAAGCCGCTATAACCCTCCCAGCTGACAAGCGGCGGGGCAAGAGTGGACAGGGACCTCGCGTTGGCATGCAGGGCAGCCGGCCCCCGAATGTCGACGGAGCCAAACCGCCCTGCGAACGCCAGTTCGCTGCGCAGGGTGTTCCCCGTCAGAATGAACGTCCCCAGGCCGCCCGCGGTCCCGAAATCCGCCGTGCAAATGACCCCGCTCTCCCAGAACCTGAGCTCCGGCATGCCGTCGCTGTCCACATCCAGGTTCCTCGCGCAGTAATTGCCGGGGATCTGAAACGATGGACCGTTCACATAGATTGAACATCCGCTTGAACACTTCACTCTATTCTGGGAGGCTTCCGGCGGTTCGTGGGTCAGAACGCATTAATTCCCGCGAGTCATCGGGCAACCATCCAACGCATGGCCAAAACCAAAAGAACCGCCGGGAAGAAAACCGCCAAAGGCAAACCCGCACGAAAACGCCAGGCACGTGTCAAGACGGCCGGCGCCGACGGAACAGCGGAGGTGTCCGCGGCCAAGCCCTCGCGCAAACCCCGGGCAGCCCGCAACGCTGCCCCGCCGGCCAAGGAACGCCAGATCGAGGTCCAAAGGGAGGTGGCCACCAGCAGCGACACCGAGTTTACGCGGCGCGGTGAAGAAGCCGAGTCGGCCATCAAATTGTATCTGCGCGAGATCGGGAAAGTGGCGCTGCTCACCCCCCAGGAGGAGATTGAACTCGCCGCCAAGATCAAGAAGGGCAACAAGAAGGCCCGGGAACACATGATCAAGGCCAACCTGCGGCTGGTGGTCAAAATCGCCCGCGATTACGAGGGCATTGGACTTCCACTGCTCGATTTGATCAGCGAGGGCAACATCGGACTGATGAAGGCCGTGGAACGGTTTGACCCTGCCAAGGGTGGAAAACTCTCGACCTACGGCTCCTGGTGGATCAAGCAATCCATCAAGCGCGCCCTCGCCAACCAGTCCAAAACCATCCGCCTGCCCGTGCATCTGGTGGACAAGATCTCCAAGATGCGCCGGGCCGCCACCCGCCTTCAGGAGGAACTCGGACGCGAACCGACGGATGAGGAGCTCGGGGAGGAATTGCAGCTCTCACCCGCCCGCATCGGCATGATGCGCCGGGCCTCGATACGTCCGGCCTCCCTCGACGCCCCCCTGGGGGACGACGATTCCAACAACTTCTCCGAAATTGTTGCGGACGAGAACGCCGCGACGCCCTACGAGGAACTTGAGGAAAAGACGGTCACCAAGATGTTGCGCGAAATGGTCACCACCCTCGACCCTCGCGAGGAAACCATCCTGCGCTATCGCTTCGGACTGGACGGCGGCTCGGAGAAAACCCTGGAAGAGGTCGGCGAGAAATTCGGCGTCACCCGGGAGCGCATCCGGCAGATCCAGAACATCGCCCTGCACAAACTGCGCAAGATGATCGAGAAACTGGAAACCACCCAGGCCTGACCCACACTCCGACCATGAGCCCCCTCCCCGTTTCCCCCGCCGACATCGAAAAGGCGATTCGGAATGTGCCGGACTTTCCCAAGCCGGGCATTCAATTCAAGGACATCACCCCGGTGCTGGCGGATGCTCGCCTGTTCCTGGGAGCCATCGATCTGCTCACGCTGGGCATCGAGCCCGGCAGCATCGACGCGGTGGTGGGCATTGATGCCCGGGGATTCATCTTCGCCTCCGCGGCAGCCGTCCGCCTGAGGGCGGGCTTTGTGCCGGTTCGCAAGAAGGGCAAGCTTCCCTACCAGACCCACGAGCAGGATTTCGAGCTCGAGTACGGCAGCGCCACCGTGGCCATGCACGTGGATGCACTGAAGCCCGGGAGCCGGGTGCTGCTGGTGGACGACCTCCTGGCCACCGGCGGCACGGCCGCCGCAGCCGCCACCCTGGTCCAGAAGCTCGGGGCACACATCCGCGAAATCGTCTTCCTCATCGAATTGAGCTTCCTCAAGGGGCGCGAAAAACTCCCCGGCCATCCCATCCGCTCCCTGGTGACCTATTGATCCGGCCAAACTGCTCGCCAACGATGCGGGGAGAGCGCATCCTCGGATCTCGACACGGATTGAGCGCATGGCTTTCAAGGATCTCAGCAACGAGCCTCACATCGCGCTGCTCCAGCGCTCGCTGGAACGGGGCCGGCTCGGGCACGCCTACCTGCTGGAAGGCGACAACCTCGGCACGCTCGAAACCGTCGCCCGCTCGCTCGCGAAGACGTTGAATTGCCGCAAACCGGTCCTCTCCGGCGACGGACAGCACGCGGTGGATTGCTGCGACCTCTGTCCGCCCTGTCGCCACACGGACCAGGACACCCATCCCGATGTCCATTGGCTTCGACCGGAATCCAAATTGCGCGTGATCCGGGCGCCGCAAATGCGGGAATTGCTCGAGGTGGTGCACCTCAAACCGAACGAGGACGGTTACAAGGTGGCGGTGCTGGCCGGCGCGGACCGGCTCAACACCCAGGCAGCCAACATCTTTCTCAAGACGCTCGAGGAACCGCCGCCACGCTCCGTCCTCCTCCTCCTCACCACCGAACCCCAACGATTGCTCGAAACCATCGTGTCGCGCTGCCTGCGCCTGCGGTTCGGCACCGGCAGCACACGGGCTCCCTCGACGGAAGATCGCTTGTGGCTGGAGGAATTCAGTCAACTCGCCGCCGCCGAGGAAAACAACCTGATCGGGCGCTACCGCCTGCTGGGCTTGCTGCTGAAACGGCTGGGAGAAATCAAGTCGGGCACGGAGGAGAAGCTCGAGGAACGCTCCCCTTTGGAACAGCATGACGACGTGGAGAAGTCGCTGCGGGACAAATGGGAGGCGGAACGGGCAGCGGCAATTGAAGCCGAATACCGCCATCAGCGAAACGCCCTGCTGGGCTTGTTGCAGCGATGGCTTCGCGACATCTGGCTGACCACGCTCCGGACAGAGCCGGGCCTGCTCAGCTTTCCCGACCTTCCCGGGGGCCGGGAAATCGCCGGGCGCATTGCGCCCCGCCAGGCCCTGGCCAATCTGGAGACCCTCGAACAAGCGCAACGATTGCTCCACACCAACGTGCAGGAGGCGCTCGCGCTCGAGGTTTGCCTGCTGAAGCTGGAACTTTAGAGCCGTCGGCTCCCCGCGTTTCATGTTCAGGCCCTCCACCCCCACCGGCAGCGCCGCAAACACGGTTCCCCAACGGCTCTTCGCCTGTGCTTTCGGCCTCCTGCTAGCGCTGAGCCTCCTGAAGCTGGGCAACCCAGTGGTCATGGACACAAAGGTGGCCACGCCCACCAACGGCTTGGAGTGGGTGTTGACCGCCTGGCCGATGGTGGTGGGACAAGCACTGCTCGGACTCGTCATCCTGTTGGGAATCCCGGCGGCTCGAGGCCGGCCAACGGTGCCCCGGTGGCTGCTCCTAGCCCCCGTGCCCTGGCTGGTCTGGCAGTGCGTTGCTGCCACCGACTCCATCGATGCCGCCCGGACCACCCCAACCCTCCTTCATTTCTCCGCCACGGTTGCCTGTTACTATCTGGGCCTGTTCTGCCTCAGTCCGATCCGGGAGTTGCGTTGGTTCTGGGCCATGCTGTTGGTCGGGTTCGGGCTGGTTCTGCTGAGCGGCTGGCAGCAGCACTTCGGGGGACTGCAGGCAACGCGCGACTACTTTTTCACCGAGATCTACCCCGGCTTGCAGGGCGAGGTTCCCGCGATGTTGTTGAAACGAATGTCGAGCGACCGCATCTTCGCGACGCTCTTCTACCCCAACACCCTGGCCGGAGCCGTTCTCCTGCTCTGCCCCGTCAGCGTCGGAGCATTGCCCTCAATCTTCCGAGACGGCCCGGTCCGCCGCGTTGCCCTGCTACTGATGCTGGCCCTGTCCGCCGGATGTATGGTGTGGTCGGGATCCAAGGCCGGCTGGTTGCTGATGCTCGGACTCGGCCTGGTTGCACTGCTCCGACACCGCTTTCCTCGATCCCTCAAAATCGCCGTCGTCCTCACGGTGCTGGTGGCCGGGATGGCGGGATTCCTCTGGAAATACTCCGGCTATCTGAAGAAGGGCGCCCCCAGCGCAGTCGCCCGGGCGGACTATTGGGAGGCAGCCATCACCGTCACCCGCGAGAATCCCCTCACGGGCACCGGCCCGGGAACGTTCGGCAGGGCTTACGAGGAGATCAAGCGGCCGGAATCCGAAATGGCGCAACTGACTCACAACGATTTCCTCCAGCAGGCCACCGATTCCGGCGTGCCCGGATTTGTCCTGTTCACCGGCTTCATGGCCATGACCCTGATCCGCCTCGGTCGCCGGGCTTGGCGTTTTCCCGACCCCATCAAATTCTGGGTCTGGCTTGGGGTGCTGGGGGTGATGCTGCAATCCCTGGTGGATTTCGGCTGGTATATCCCGGCGATCTCCTGGCCGGTGATGACGCTCACCGGATGGCTGGTGGGCTCGATGACAAATGGCCTCGACAAGCCGAACTCGCCAAAACTAACTTCTCGCCTCATATGAAGGTGCTCGTGCTCAACGGCCCCAACCTGAACCTGCTGGGTCAGCGAGAACCGGAGGTCTACGGCAAAACAACCCTGGCCGACATCGAGTCCATGCTCCAGACCCGGGCCAAGTCGCTCTCGGCCAAACTGGAGTTCCGCCAATCCAATCACGAGGGGGAACTCGTCGGATGGATCCAATCCGCTCCGGATCAATTCAACGTGGTGATTCTGAACGCCGGCGCCTACACCCACACCAGCGTGGCCCTGCGCGACGCCATCGCAGCCACCTCCGTCCCCACCATCGAGGTCCATCTTTCAAACATCTACGCACGGGAAGAATTCCGTCACAAATCCCTCTGCGCGCCCGTCTGCAAGGGCCAGATCTCCGGCTTCGGCGCCTTCTCATACGTTTTGGCACTGGAAGCAGCCTGTAACCTTAAAGTAACCTAGAATCAGCTCGCAGAAGCCTGCTTTCGTAGCAACTTTCAGGCTTTCCACCCGTCCTCCTGCCCCTGTCGCACGTTCGTAACATGGCGCTTGACCTTCAGAATCGACCAACCTAACGTCCGCACCGCAGATTGAAAGTAATCTGGTCCCATCGGCGCCGTCCCAAACCCGGTTGTCGCACTGGCCGAAGTCGAGCCAGGACACAAATCATTAACTTTCAACCACTTATTTGACCCGTGGATCTCAAGGACATAAAAGCCATCATCGATTTGATGAAGAAGAACTCTGTCTCCGAGTTCGAACTCGAGAAGCAGGACTTTAAAATCCGCCTGAAACGAGGGGGCGCGATGGGGCCCATTCAGAGCATTGATGATTCAGCTGCAATTACTTATAGCGCACCTCCCGTCGCTGTGACCACGGGGAACCCGGCACCTGCCGCGGGTGCCGCCCCAAAAGCGGCCAGCAACGAGGTCGAGATCACTTCCCCCATGATCGGTACCTTGTACCGCGCGCCCTCACCGGAATCAGCGCATTACGTTGAGGTGGGAACCGAGGTGGAGCCCGACACGGTGGTCTGCATCATTGAGGCCATGAAGGTGATGAACGAAATCAAGGCGGAGGCGAAGGGCGTGATTACCGAGGTGTTGGTGGACAACGCCAAGCCGGTCGAGTTCGGTCAGGCGCTCTTCAAGCTCCGCCCGGCTTGACCCGCAAAGCCCTGTCGCCCACACCAAACCCGGCCATTCCCCAGGATTGATTCATGTTTGAGAAGGTGCTCGTAGCCAATCGCGGTGAAATCGCCGTCCGGATCATCCGCGCGTGCAAGGAACTCAATATCCGGACGGTCGCCGTCTATTCCGAGGCCGATGCCAATTCCATGCATGTGCAAATGGCGGATGAGGCCATTTGCATCGGCAAAGGACCGTCCAGCGAAAGTTACCTGCGCATCGATCGCATCATCAGCGCGGCGGAGATCGCCGACGTGGACGCCATCCATCCCGGTTACGGGTTCCTTTCCGAAAACGCCCACTTTGCGGACGTCTGTGACAGTTGCAACATCCGCTTCATCGGGCCGAGCTCGCGCGCCATGAACGCGATGGGGGACAAGGCCGTCAGCCGCACCCTGGCCAAGAAGGCCGGTGTGCCGACGCCTCCCGGTTCCGAAGGGGTGGTGGACAATGAGCAGACGGCGCTCGCGGTGGCCAAGCGAATTGGCTACCCGGTCATGATCAAGGCGGTGGCCGGCGGCGGCGGACGCGGCATGCGCGTGGCCCACAACGACATTTCCCTGGTGAAAGGCTACCACACCGCGCGCAGCGAGGCAGAAAAGGCCTTTGGCAATTCCGGGGTGTACGTGGAGAAATACATCGAAAACCCGCACCACATCGAATTCCAGATCATGGCGGACGCGAAGGGTCATGTGATCCACCTGGGGGAACGGGATTGCTCGATCCAGCGCCGGAACCAAAAGCTCATCGAGGAGACGCCCTCCCCGCTGATTGAGGGCAAGTTTAAAAAGCTCCGCGACAAGATAGGCAAGGCGGCGGTGAAGATCGCCGAGGAGGCCAAGTACACAAACGCCGGCACGGTCGAGTTCATCGTGGATGACTCCGGGAATTTCTACTTCCTGGAGATGAACAAGCGCATCCAGGTGGAACACCCCATCACGGAGGAGGTGACCGGCATCGACCTGGTCCGCTACCAGATCATGGTCGCCATGGGCGAACCGCTCAAACATTCCCAGAGCGACATCAAGTTCAAGGGCCACGCCATCCAATGCCGCATCAATGCGGAGGATCCCTTCAATGACTTCCGCCCCAGCCCGGGCCGCATCGAAATGTATTACCAGCCCGGCGGGCGCGGCGTGCGCGTGGACACCCATGCCTACGCGGGCTATACCATCCCGCCGCTCTACGATTCCATGATCTCCAAGCTCATCACCACGGGCCGCGACCGGCGCGATGCCCTGGACAAGATGCAGCGGGCGCTCAGCGAATACATGATCACCGGAATCAAGACCACCATCGGCTTCGAGCAGGCCATCCTCCAGGATCCCAACTTCCGCCGCGGCGTCTATTCCACCTCCTTCATCGAGCAGCTCCTGACCGGACCCCGACGCGAGCTGCTGGAGGAAAAGGCCTGATTCGAATGCGACTTCCGGCGCTCCATCGACTGGGCAGGGCACTGGTCATCGTCGCCCTGATCCTGTCGCTGGGCGCCCACTGGGCCCTGCTCCA
>JALOTU010000269.1 GCA_025457725.1 Verrucomicrobiota bacterium | reverse complement strand
GGCGTTGCGGGTTTGATGCAGGTCAAGGCCTGTGTTGTTTGGTTGCGTGGAAGCCGTCTCCCTCGACCCCGCCCTGACCTACAGGCTGAAGTTCATCTGGAACCAGAATTTCTGGACGTTGCTGTTGGAGGTGACGGGGGTGACGCCGGTGGCGGCGAAGGAGTTCTTGGCGTCGTAATAGGCGTATTTCACCATTGCCGTCCAGTGCTTGCCCAGCTTCCGGCTCAGGCTCACGTCGATCTCGTTGCCGTAGTTGTAGCCCCCGCCCGCCGCCGCGTTGAACTTGTGCAGCATCACCTTCAGCGGCAGCTCCCAGGGCAGCTGCATCTGCGCCCACACATACATGTCCTGCAACCCCGTGTCGGGCGTGTTCACAAACACATCGGCCCACCCGTCAAACGCGTGCAACGTGGCCAGCGGCGTCCTCACCCCGGCGTTGTTGTCCGATCCCAGCAACTCATACCCCGCCCCGAAACTCACCGGCTCGATCGTCGTGCCCAGCGTGAAGTGCAGATACGGCGCACCGTAACTGAGCGGGCTGTCCGCATAATCGGTCTGCCAGGCAAACTCCCCCCGATACTCCAGCTTGAGTTCCTCACCCACCGGCGCCTTGCCCGTCACGCTCAACCCGTAGGTGGCGCAGGAGTTGGCGCTGCCCGCATCGTTCTCCAGGTCCAACAGGTAGATGTAGCCCGTCGCGTTGGCGTGGTCGCAGGCGTCGTAGTTGGCGTGGATCACGTGCGAGCTGGAATCAAAGTCCGTCAGCGCCGGGGCCAGCCCCGACACGTCCCCGCCCACCCGGTTGACCCGCCCCAGGTAGGTGTAGAGCAGGTTCAGGTGGTCCACGCTGCTGTTGCCCAGCCCGATGGCGTCGAAGGTCTGCGGGTTCTGCCGCCAGTCCACCGACCCCACAAAGCGCTGGTTGTCCAGGTTGATGATCTCCCGGCCCCCCTTGGCGTGCGTAGCCCAGTTGGTGTAGGTGTAGCTCAGCCACGCCTGATTGAGCTGGGTGGTGGGCGGATCCAGCACCAGCGCCTTGTCCGCGTTGCTGGCATCGTCCCCGGCGTTATACCGGTTGGGCGCCGGGGTGGCGACGTTGAGCCCCTCGATCATGCCCTGGAACCCGTAGATCTGGGCGCTGGTCAGCCCGAACACCGTGCGCATGGTCAGCGCCTGCGACGGCTTGGTCGCCTGGGTGTCGGCATACTCGTATCGCGGCCGCCATTGGAAGTTGATCTTGCTCCGGCCAATTGCGTCAGGCAGCTCCTTGTTGAAAATCGCATCCAACGTGCCCGGCTCGGCGGCGGCACCGGCCCCCGGCGCATTCGTCGCCGACGCCGACTCCGGCAACGCATGGGTCGGTGCCACCTCAGCATGGGTCGATATGATTCCCGACAGGGTGAGGGCGATAAAGCCAAGGGAGAAGGATAGTGAGCATCTGTTCATGGACGCCACCATAGGACGAATGGCCGGGCGCAAGCCTTGATCCCGGTCAAGCTCGGGCAGCAAATTATCCCTGACCCGCCTGCGCCTCCGGCACCATCATGGCGGGTGTCCACGGCGGATCCCACACCAATTCGACCTCGGCATCGTCCACCCCGTCGAGATTCAACAACACGAGTCGGACCCCGCCCGTGATGCTGTCGTGCATGGGACAACCACGCATGGTCAACGTCATCCTAACGAGCACGGACGCGCCCTCGATGCGCACATCGTAGATCAGTCCCAGCGATACGATATCGATGCCCATCTCGGGATCCATCACCTCGCGCAGTGCGGTCAGGACGTCGGATTCGGTCAATGGTGTAGAGTTCATTTCAGACCTGGAGTTCATGTGCCCTTTACCGCGCGCGCCATGGGTTGCAATTGGGGACGCGCCCGGTGTCTCAGGATCAGGGCGAAATTCACACCGTGCAACGCCACCGCCGCCCCCAACGCCACCCCACCCCAACGCACTGCACCCGCGCTGGACAACAGAATGCCCATGATGATCACGATCAAAGCCAGAAGGTAGGTTGCACCGCCCGCCTGTACCAAACGGCTGGAGTACATCTCCGCCAGCGCCGGCACCCGTGCCCGGCCGAGGTGAACACTGTAGGTGCCGTACCACACCAGGAAGGGCAGGATCTTGAATAGCATGCCGAAGAGGGCGGTCGAAATCAGGCCGAAGACCGCCAGGAACCCGTAGAGATTCTCCAGCTGACCGGTGAAAGCGGTCAGCGGCAGGCCGGGCCAGGACAGCACGGCGGCAAGCCCGGCCATGGGAACCAGCGCGGCCAGGCCCCACAGAAACAGGCGCAGAGGCGAGTCCAACGCGGACCGCTTGCGGGCACGCAGGATGGCATACAGCTCGAAGGCGTAGACGAGCAATGCAGCCATAATGATCCCGGTGAACAGCAGCTTCCAGGCACTGCGCGTGGCCATGGTGATCACCAAGCCGAGGAGCCCGGCGTTCAGCAAGCCGATCACCCACCAGATCCGCCGCTCGTTCTGCACCTCGCTCAGCAGAAACATGGGAAGCAACTTGAAGGACAGGGTGACGATCAGCAGAACAAAGCAGCCCAACACACCCAGATGCGCATGGGAGTGCATGAGGCTCATCTGATCAAACCGCGCCACCAGGGCGGACACGGCTTCCAAACCGCGCAGGGTAATCGCCAGCGGGTTGCCGCCGGACAGGCGCTCAATGGATTCGTAGGAGCACTTGGCGGCCGCCAGCGCCAGCCCGGCGATGACGGTCAGCATCAGCCAGCTGATGGCGGAACCAATCCCCACGCTGATCGGATTCCACTTGCGGGAGCGGAGAATCGTCAGGGCCACGTTGAAGAACAGCAGGCCCACTCCCAGGGCGAAGGCCGAACCCCAGTGCCCGACGTGTTTGAGGTTCCAATGCCAGAAACTCCACACCATCCCCGGCACCGCCACCACCTGCAACGCCAGGTGCGCGAACGCAAGCCGTTCGCTGTACAGCTTCGTCTCCAGCGCCACCGGCACCAGTTGATACAGCGCGCCAAACACCACGGAGGCGATCCAGCCGAGCAGGGCCAGGTGCGCGGCGGCCACCACGTATTGATTGTAGTGGTAGGTGGAGAGAATGGTGGGCCGCGCGATCAGGAATCCCACCGCCCCCGCCAGGCAGGCCAGGCCAAACAGGATGAAGCGCAATGGCACCCCGATGGACGGGGCGTTGGCCGTCGATGGGCCAACCGTCGCGCCTTCAGTTCGGGTCGGGGGCATCGGCGTCCTGACGCCCAATACGTCAGTGGCGATGGATGAGAGTAACGTAGCCACCTTCAGGATTTTCCTGGCTCTCGCCGCGAAAACCGCGCAGGGCGAGTTGATCCAAGAGATGCATCGGTTGCCGGTCGGTAAAGGCCCGGAGCGATGCCCCCTCCGGCAACGTGGCCAGCGCATCCAGGATCCGCACCATTGGTTGCGGTGGTTCCAGCCCGCGCGCATCCACTTCCAACAACTCGCCCGTTGCCGCGGCGCATCCGCAGCCATCACGGCTTTCATCAACCGACGGCACCCCGGATGGCGCGACCGGCTTGGGCTTTCTGGTGAATCGCACTTCCCAATCGCCGTTGCCCAGTTCGCGGGATTCATGGACAAAACCCTCCCGCCCGAGCACGTCATAAAGCGGCGTGGGTTCAAAGGGGGCGATCAGGTGGAGCGTGTCTCCCTCCCCCAGTTGTTCGGCCGAGTCCAGAATGCGGGAGCAGGGCGATCCGCCTGATTTTATATCCGCTCGCACATCCACCACCACGGTTTGATGATTCATCATGGCCAGAGGATACCGCGCCAGGCCTCCGACGCCTTGATTCGGGTCAAGACGGGAGTCAAAGAGCATCGGGCGACCCGTTTTCAGTTCAGGCCGCGCGCGATTCGAATGGCGGTTTGTCCTTGGGAACCCAACGGGTACAGCGAGCACTGGTTCACGCAGAGTTGCCCTGCCCGCCCCCGCTCACACGAAACAGGACGGTGAGATAGAAGTTCTCAATGCCAAAACGCCTCAGTGGGAGCCTGACCGCATGTCCGTCACGAAGGCCGGGCGGATACCGAACCTCGACAGGATATTCGCCAGTCAACGATCCCTGACCATCGCAGCGCCAGCAGGCAAACGAACCCACCGCGCCGATTCCACCGCAGGAGGGACACGTCGCCCGCGCCGGAACACCCAGTCGCACCGAACCGCCACGCCGCGCCTCACTGGAAGTGATGACGATTTCTACCGTGAGACTCTCGAGATGTTCGGCAAACGAATCGAAGTTGCTCCAGAGCCGCTCGAAGAGTTCGTCGAACGAGGGGACATGGCGGGCGAAGGACTCCAGAGACAGACCACCGAGGTCGGTGGCAGGTTCGATGGGTCGAAACGGTTCGGCCTGGGGTCGGCGCTCCATCAGCGGTTCCGAGGCGGGTCCCCACGGGTAACGGCGTGTGGCCATCGAGCCGCTCTCGGTGTCATAACGTCGGCGACGCTCCGCATCGCTCAAAACCCCGTAGGCTTCCTGCAGTTCCAGGAACGGGCCGCACTCAAGACCCGAACGGTCCGGATGCAGTTCCATCGCCCGGCGACGGAACGCCGCTTTGACTTCATTAGGGCTGGCATCCGACTGGATGCCGAGAATCACGTAGTAATTCTTTCGCATGCAGCCGCCCTCCTCCGTTCGATCCCGGTCAAATGTCGTTCAGCGGACTGGGGGGGATGCCCCTCTCCGCCCGCTCCCAAGCTTGCGGAAGAAGGCTATCAGCCCACGGGGACCAAGTCGGTGCGCCCGCGGTTTGGCGGTGCCCGGAGTTGCACCGCGCCCGCCTCACGGGCCCGGGCTTCCTTGGCGTTTGAATGGACACAATTCTGTGTGCCCTGCTCTGGTCGCAAGCCTGCTGGGACGGTTCAATTGTGGTTATTGAATCCTGATTCATAGGAGTTCCTTTCTCTCAATCACTCATCGTTCCGCCGATCAGGCCTCGACCAGCATGTCGGGCCGCCGGCCGTTAGTATGATGGTTCAGACAGCCAAGCTCATGTTCAACCTCGTCGTTGTCCGCCCAGGAGCGGCAGCAAGTACCACAGAAAGAACACCAGCGAGGTGAGGAATGCCGCCACATAGGTCCAGGCAGCCGCGCCAAGCACCCTGTTCACACCCTCGGCTTCCGGCCCCTGACGCACCAGGCCCATGCCCAGGAGCACCCGTTTTGCCCGCCGCGACGCGTCAAATTCCACCGGGAGCGTGATGAGATTGAATGCCATGATGATGCCCCAACCCACGGCCATGACCAACAACCCGGTGTAGGTCGAAAGCAGGCCCGTAAACATGCCGACCAACGGCAGCCACATCACCAGCTGGCTGGCGAAGTTGGTCGCGCCAATGGCCGCCATGCGGAATTGCAAAGGGAGGTAGGCGTTCGCGTGCTGGATGGCATGCCCCGCCTCGTGCGCGGCCACGCCCAGTGCCGCCACGGATCGACCGAAATAGTTGTCCTGCGAAAGCACAAGCCGCTTGTGCAGCGGATCATAGTGATCCGAAAGCAACCCCTCCTGCGCGACCACCTCCACATCATGAATGCCGGCGGAGTGCAAGACCTGCTGGGCCGCCTCGGCACCCGAAAGCCCGGAGGCCGCTGGAACACGGGAATAGCGCAGGTAATTGGATTTGACCCGCGCGCTTGCCAGCAGCGAGATCACCAGCGTTCCGATAAACAGAATCCATATTGTCATGATTCCCTCCATTCCAGCAAACGGAGCTCGACTCCTGTCTCCAGAAATCTGCATGCCCCAGGATGCTTGAGACACCGACAACGCTTAGACCTCCGGAATCATGTCGGCGTTCAACATCACCTGTTAAAGGAGGCGCCACTTGTGCGGCGCCTCCACAGTAGGTTCCGGACTAGCTCACTTTGACTTCAATTTGTTTGGGCCGGGCACTTTCGCTCTTGGCCACATGGACCTTGAGCACGCCGTCCTTGAACTCCGCGTTCACCTTGTCCGCATCCGCGTCGTCCGGCAGCGTGAAACTGCGCACGAAACTGCCATAGGCGCGTTCGATCCGATGATACCTCTTGCCCTTTTCCTCCTTCTCGAACTTGCGTTCGCCTGCAATGGTGAGCGCGCCGTTTTCCACGGTGACCTTCACCTCGTTTCTCTTCACCTCGGGCAGCTCAGCCGTGATCAGATATTCCTTGCTGTCCTCGGTGATGTCCACCAACGGAGCCCATTCAGCCTCCGTCATGGCCTCATCATCCTTGCGGAGGTTGTTGCCACGGAACGGCGCCAGGTCAAAGACCGAAGAAAGGCGCCGCTGCAGATCCTCGACTTCCTTCATGGGATTCCAACGTGATAACGCATTCATATGTCTCTACCTTTCTCTTTTGGCAGACGGATCAAATTCTTTGTCACCTCAGCCAGGTCTGCCCTTGAATCTGACCGAAGCGCGCGATGTACTTTCCTCCATCCACTCGGACGGCTGCCAATCGCATCTTCATATTTTGCAGCAAGAATGCCAGCGCCGGCATCAATTCACACAACAACCTAATTGTCAGGCACTTATAGATATATAAGCGCCTGAAAATGATCTGTATTTAGTGTTATTCTGCCGCTCCTCCAGCTCATCCACAAAGCACAATAGAGCCACATTGGCTCACTTAGAAACGCCGGTCGGTTGCTATACGAGGTTGCCGAACGAGCGCGTGGGCCGGGTGATTCCAGAGGGTCCTTGTCATGGCCGCAGGAAGTGCCGGTAGTGAACCGCAAGAGGCGTTGTGCAGCAGGCTCTGGTCAGGCAGGCTGGGTGAAGAACCATGAAGACTTCGCTGGAAGAACTGAAGAACGCCATGGTGGTGCGCGGGTTAAAGCACTGTCGCCTGTTTACCGGCCTGGGCCAGGAGGATCTGCAGGAGGTGGCGGGCATCGCCTCCATCCGAAGGGTGAATCGCGACGAGTATGTTTTCCGCGAAGGGCAGCGATCGACGGGGTTCTTTGTGGTGCAGCAGGGCGCGGTCAGTGTTCATCGTGTGAGTGCCACCGGCAAGGAGCAGGTGCTGCATGTGTTTCGCACGGGGGAGTCCTTTGCGGAAGCCACCTTGTCCATGGAAAGCGGCTACCCGGCCGATGCACGGGCGGTGGAGTCCAGCCAGGTGCTCGTGATCCCCCGCCAGGCCTTTCTCGATCTGCTCCAAAGGCGCCCCGAACTCGCGCTCCGCCTGCTGGTGGGCATGAGCCTGCGGTTGCGCACGCTCGTCGGACAGCTGGAGGACATGACGCTGCATCAGGTGGAGGATCGCCTCGCCAACTGGCTGCTGAAACGGTGCCCCGATCCGACCTCCA
>JALOTU010000268.1 GCA_025457725.1 Verrucomicrobiota bacterium | reverse complement strand
GCCGCCATCTACCTCTCCGAATTCTGCGGCCCCAAGGTGAAGGAAACCCTCAAGATCGTCATCGAACTGCTCGCCGCCATTCCCAGCGTGGTCTGGGGCTTCATCGGACTCACGGTGATGAGCAAACTGATCGTGCAGTTCACCGGCGCGCCCGTCGGGGTGAACATCCTCAACGGCGGCATCATCCTCGCCCTGATGAGCGTGCCGATCATCGTTTCCATCGGGGAGGACGCGCTCAAGGCGGTGCCCGATTCCTTTCGCGAGGCGGGGATCGCGCTGGGGGCGACCCGGTGGCAGTTGATCTGGCGGGTCCTGCTGCCCGCCAGCAAGAACGGCCTGCTGGCCGCCGTGCTGCTGGGCGTGGGCCGCGGGGTGGGTGAAACCATGGCGGTGCTCATGGCCACCGGCCACGCCGTGCACATCCCCTCGGGCGGCATCCTCGCGTGGGTGCTGGATTCGGTCCGCACCCTCACCGCCAACATCGCCGCGGAACTGGGCGAGGCGCCCGCGGGTTCCGACCATTACCGCGTGCTGTTCCTCACCGGCGTGCTCCTCTTCACGCTCACCTTCCTGGTCAACCTCGCCGCCGACCTCGTCATCCGCGGCATCAAGAAGAAATGAGCGACGGCACGAACCAACGATTCACCGAGACGCCCCTGGTGCGGCGCAAGCAGCGGGAGGAGCGCTTCGCCCAATGGCTGTTCTTCGCCATGTCGGCGGCGATGATCGTGCCCCTGCTGCTCATTGTGGGTTATCTCGTCCAGCGCGCCTGGCCCTCGCTCAGCCTGGGCTTCATCATTGATGTTCCCGTTCGCGGCATGAAGGAAGGCGGCATCTGGCCCGCCTTCATCGGCACGATCTACCTGGTGGTCCTCTCGCTGGCCGTCTCGGCGCCCATCGGCATTCTGGCCGCGGTCTATCTCAATGAATACGCCCGGGACAACTGGTTCAACCGCCTGATCAACCTCGCCGTCATCAACCTGGCGGGCGTGCCCAGCATCGTCCACGCGCTCTTCGGTCTCGGCGCCTTCGTTTACGCGGCACGGTTCGGTTACTCGATCCTCTCCGCCTCCCTGACCCTGGCCATCATGACGCTGCCGGTGATCATCGCCAGCACGCGCGAGGCGCTGGCCAGCGTGCCGCGCAGCTTCCGTGAAGCCTGCTGGAACGTGGGGGCCACGCGCTGGCAGACCATCAAGGCGGTGGTGCTGCCCAATTCGATCAGCGGCATCCTCACCGGCGTCATCCTGCAGGTGAGCCGCGCCGCCGGCGAAACCGCGCCGATCATGTTCACCGGGGCGGTGTTCTTCAAGGCGGTGCAAAAGGGCGATCTGTTCCCCTACAACTTCAACGAACAGTGCATGGCGCTCTCCATGCACCTCTACACCCTCTCCACCCAGGTGCCGGGCGTGAAGGAGTCCATCCCCTTCGCCACCGCCGTGGTGCTGCTCGGCCTGGTGCTGGCCGTGAACGCCGCCGCCATCACGCTCCGTGTGTGGCTGCGCAACCGGAAGAAATGGTAGCCCGACGATGCCCGCCGATACACATGTCGAAGTCCGCGACCTGCGCCTCGCCTACGGGACGAAGGAGGTGATCCACGGCATCAGCTTCGACATCCGCCGCAACGAGATCTTCGGAGTCATCGGCCCGGCCCAGTCGGCCAAGACCTCGCTGCTCCGCTGCCTCAACCGCACGATCGAGTTCAGCCCGGAAGCCCGGGTTTCCGGTTCGATCCACGTGGACGGCGAGGACGTGCGGCAGGTGAAGGATCTCTACGGCCTCCGCCGCAAGATCGGCATGGTCGCACCCCTGCCCGTGGGCCTGCCCATCAGCATCTACGACAACGTCGCCTTCGCCCCGCGCTGCGCGGGGCTGACCCGCAAAGGCGACCTGGACGACCTCGTCGAGCAATGCCTCCGCCAGGCGGCGCTCTGGGACGAGGTGAAGGACCGGCTCAACAGTCTCGGCACCAAGCTCAGCGGCGGACAGCAGCAGCGCCTCACCATCGCCCGGGCCCTGTCCCACCAGCCGGAGATCCTCTGCCTCGATGAGTTTTCCATCGCCATTGATCCGGTGACCACCATGCGCATCGAGGACGTGCTCAAGGAGCTGCGCAAGGACATGACGATCATCCTGGTCACCAACCTCACCCAGCAGGCCCGACGCCTCACCGACCGCACGATGTTCCTGTGGAACGGCGAGATCATCGAGCTGGACCGCAATGCGGTCATCTTCGGCGACCAGCCCGGGGACAAACGGACCTACGACTACGTGATGGGGATTTTCGGATGAGCGACACGCCCCAGCCCAGCATCACCACGCGCAGCCTGAACCTCTGGTACGCCAAGTTCCAGGCGCTCATTGACGTCAGCGCCGACATCAAGCACGGGCTCATCACCTCGCTCATCGGCCCATCCGGCTGCGGCAAGACCACGCTGTTGCGCTGCTTCAACCGCGTCAACGAGCGCTACGGCTACGTGACCACCACCGGCGAAATCAAGCTGCTGGGCAAGAACATCTATGACCCGGATGTGTCGCTGGTCGAGTTGCGGAAGACCGTCGGCATGGTCTTCCAAAGGCCCAATCCGCTGCCCATCTCGGTCTATGAAAACGTGGTGTTCGGCCTGCGGATTCATCACGAGCGGAGTCAACTGACGCGCGCGATGCTGGACGAGGCGGTGGAGAAGGCCCTGACGGAGGTGGGCCTGTGGGACGACCTGAAGGACCGGCTCAACGCCCGGGCCACGTCGCTGCAACTGGAGCAGCAACAGAAGCTCTGCATCGCCCGGCTGCTGCCGCTCAAGCCGGAGATCATCCTCATGGACGAACCCTGCTCGGCGCTGGATGTGGAGGGCACGCGGGGCATCGAGGAACTGATGTTCGCCCTGAAGGGGCGCTACACGCTGGTGGTCGTCACGCACAACATGTCCCAGGCGCGCCGCGCCAGCGACGAGTGCATCTTCATGCTGCTGGGCCGCATCATCGAGCACTCCCGCACCGAGGACCTCTTCCTCACCCCCAAACACCCCAAGACCGCCGAATACATCGAGGGACGCTACGGCTGATCGCCCAGGCCGGACCCGTCCGCTACTCCACCTGCGTCAGCTTCCAGGGCCGGGCCGACGGATGGTCCGCGCTCGGAAAGTCGGCGGGGATCGGCAGGGTCACCTGGCCGCTGGCCGCCCACTCGGTGCCGCGCAGGAAGGTGGTGATGAATCCCACACCCTCAAACGCCTCGGTGTCGTGCCCCAGCGTGGTGTGGAAGACACGACCCTTCCCATAGGTCAGCGCCATCAGCATCGGCTCGTGGCGTCCGGCCGCCTGGAGCTCCGGCGAATCGCACGCGGTGGCCAGGATGGTCATGTTCTCGGCCGGGCCGCGCAGGGTGCTGTAGCATTCATCCCGGGTGTGCATCCAGAAATCGGGCAGGCCTCGGGTGATGGGGTGGGTGTGATCGCGGATGGTGACCACGAATTCATTGGCGGGACCATGCTTGCCGCAGCCGCCCGGGCTGGGATCGCGCACGATTTCGCCGTCGGCGTTGTAATACACATACGGCCCGTTCTTTTCGTTCCGATCGCCCCAGCCGCCCAGGCCGATCATCTTGTTGAACTCGGGCCAGTCCGGCCAGCTGTTGTTGGCCGCGTGCACCGACACGAACCCGCCGCCCCGGGCCATGTAATCCTCGAAGGCCTTGCGGGTGGCCTCCGGCCAGTCGGCGGCCTTCCAGCCGAAGTTGCTGATGACCACGTCGTATCGGGTGAAGTCGGGCTTGAAATCGGGATCCGCCTTGGGCTCGCTCAGGAGTTCCGCCTCCCCGACGCCGGCCAGCGGGAGGTAATCCTTCTCCCGCTCCGCCTTCCACAGGTATCGCGAGCGCGCGATGTCCACCTCGAACAGGCCGGTGTGCTCGAGATACTGTTTCATCATGATCGTCGACTTGGGCCAGACGAGGTGGTTGTTCTGGCCGTCAACGATGAGGGCCTTGAGTTTCTCGGCGGCCTGCAGCCCCGGGCTCGACAAGACCAGGAGGCCGAGGATGGACAGGGCGAGGGCCGACAGGCGTGTGGCGGAGGCTGGAACCGGGTTTGTCATCATCAGGAATTTCCTCTCATCCGAGTAGCGTGTCGTAGGTCAGCGGGGCCACTTGGCGGCCTTCGCCGGTGGTGATCATGCGCGTGTCAGGATCGAACAGCAGGGCCAGGTTCATGCGCTCGGACATCTCGGCCAGACCGAGGACGGTGTTGACCTTGACCGCGAGCTCGACGTGGCCGTGCGGGGTGTCGCCGCTGCGGATGCAGTCGAGGAAGTTCCGATGCAGGTTCTCGATCTTGCCCACCGGGTTCGTGTCTGTGAACGTCTCCTGGTC
>JALOTU010000011.1 GCA_025457725.1 Verrucomicrobiota bacterium | reverse complement strand
GCAGTTGCAGTATTCTCAGGAGGCATGACGGTTTGGCTTGCACTTACACAGGGTGTGGCCTTGATGCGGGAACGCCTGGGCGAGAGCGGCGGGGGGCGCATCAGCCTGGTCCTCAACGGCGGCATCTTGTTGCTGGGAATCGTCTACATAATCCGCCCACTGATCCCGCAGATGACAGGGTGACGCCGGAGACGATGTCTCGAAGTTTGGCGAGCCGTCAAAAGCAGGGTGCGCGCAATGAGCAACACACTGGTTGTCGTTCCGACATATAATGAGCAGGAAAACCTGGCGCGGCTGGCATCCCGGTTGTTGCAGTTGCCCGTCAAGGTGGATCTGCTGGTGGTGGATGACAACTCCCCGGACGGGACTGGGAAGATTGCGGACGAGCTGGCGGCAAAGCATCCACAGATTCATGTGCTCCATCGACAACGAAAGGAGGGTTTGGGTCGCGCTTATATCGCGGGTTTTCAGTGGGCTTTGGATCGGGATTATGAGTTTGTTTTTGAGCTGGATGGCGATTTTTCCCACGACCCGGACGAGATACCGGCATTTCTGCGGGCGGCTGAAAACGCGGACTGTGTGCTGGGGACTCGCTACCAAGGCGGGATTCGTGTGATCAACTGGCCGCTGAAACGGCTCATGCTCAGCCGCGCGGCCGGTATCTACGTATCGACCATCACTGGAATGCCCTTCACGGATCCCACCGGTGGATTTAAATGCTTTCGTCGAAGGGCATTGGAGGCCTTGAGCCTGGACGCAATCGAATCCAACGGTTACAGCTTTCAGATCGAGCTCACACATCGATTGTGGCGACAAGGGCTGCGGATTGTCGAAGTGCCGATCATCTTCACGGACCGCGTCCAAGGCAGATCGAAGATGTCTGGTCATATCGTTCGCGAGGCCTTCCTCATGGTGTGGAAGCTTTGGAGCCAGAATGGATTCCGCCGTTCGCCAAGGATTCACCCTTCCTGAGGCAGGTCATCGACCCGCATTCGTTGTCGGCATCCGCTTGCGTCCCGTGACAAGAGCGATAAACATCGACAATTGTGACGGTTGAGGAACTTCATTCAAACGAGGCGTTGCGACAAACCGAGTTCCCGGTCTCGCAAACCCTGGCATTCCTTTCACATGCGGCGGTATGCCCGCTGCCGCGTCGGGTTGTCGATGCGGTCAAGTTGTGCGCGGACGCAAGCGCGCTCGGGGATCAGGAGTCGGCGTACTTCCCGGGCGCGATCACGAAGTGCCGCGGATTGGCCGCCAGGCTTCTTGGCTGCGAAACCGATGAAGTGGCACTGATTGGTCCCACGTCACTTGCTTTGAGTCTGGTGGCGGCTGGTCTTAGATTTGAGTCGGGAGACAATGTCGTGGTGTATTTCGACGACTACCCCTCCAACGTTTATCCATGGATGGCGTGGGCGGAGCAGGGGGTGGAGGTGAGGCACATCCAGGCTCGTGAGCTTGGGTTGATCACCTCCGAGGACGTCATGGCGCAGGTTGACGGACGGACCCGTTTTGTGTCACTGGCTTCCTGCCATTTTATCGCCGGCTTCCGAATTGACATCGATGCCATCGGCAGTGCCCTGCATGACCGCGGGATCCTTTTCTGCGTGGATGGAATCCAGACGGTGGGGGCATTTCCAACGAGTCTGCGTCACGTCGATTTTCTCGCGGCAGATGCGCACAAGTGGATGTTGGGACCCTGTTCCGCCGGCCTCTTGTTCGTCAGCCGGAAGGTCCAGGATCGCTTGAAGCCTGCGGCTCTGGGCTGGCACAATGTGCGGTGTCCGGAGTTCGTGGCGCAGGAAGAACTGGTGTACCGAAGCGGGGCCCAACGTTACGAGGCGGGGACGCACAACCTGCTGGGGATCGTGGGAATGAGCGCCGCTTTGGAGTTGTTGCTTGATATCGGCGTGCAGGCCATCAGCAAGGAATTGCTGCGCCAGCGCCAGCTTTTGATCCCTGGATTGCGCGATCGCGGTTGGGAAGTGCTGCATGCCGATGCCAACCCGGCACATGCGGCCGCCATCGTTTCGTTCCGCCGGGATGGGGAGGACATGGCACAGCGGCATGCGCAGTTGGCCCGGTGTTCCATTGTGACCGCACTGCGTGTGGACCGTCAGGGCCGCCGTTTTATGCGACTCTCTCCACACTTCTACAACACCGACGCCGAGTTGAAGCGTCTTCTGGAATTGCTGTGAGGATTCGCCCTTACGAGATTCCGAGCGGTCACCGGGCCTTCCGAACTCTTGCCCGAGCGCTCGGTTTGACGTTCATTTCACGAGAGGATCCCGTAGAAGTGATTGTCGGTACTCCTCGCGCGAGCGTAGACTTGCGCCCATGCGGATTCTGAATTTCGAAGTTATCGGGGGTGAACTTGCCATCCGATGGGCGGAGGGCGGAGAAACCTTTGTCGAACTGGAGCGGCTCAGGCGGCATTGTCCATGTGCGGGTTGCAAGGGGGAAATGGATGTCATGGGCAATCTATACAAGGGACCGGAAAGCAGGCTGACCCCAGACTCCTTCCGATTAAAGGGAATCCAACGTGTCGGCGGATATGCGTTGCAGCCGATATGGGCTGACGGCCATGCCTCGGGCCTGTTCTCATTTGAGTATCTTTATTCGCTAGGGCAGGGGTGTGGTCGCGACGACTGACGGTTTGGCGTGGGTTTGATCAAGAAAAAACCGCCGCCCGGAAGGGCGGCGGTAGTTGGTGATCCACTGTTCTCAGGACAGCGTTTTAATCATCCGTCAGTCCTTACGCTTGCTCCAGTCCTTAGGTGCCCCGCTGTCCCACGGACCCCAAGGCTTCATGTCATGTTCCTCGAATTTGGTCTTGAGGTAGTCCGACGGTGTCGGCTGGAAGTCGGCATCCTGAACAATCGTTGGCGTGATGAATGTAATCAGGTTGATCTGATTCCGTTTCTTGCTGTCCTGACGGAACAGGAGTCCGAAGCCGGGGATGTCGCCCAGGATCGGCACCTTGATATTGCCCGATTGCTCTAAGTCCTGCAGCAATCCGCCGAGGACCAGCGTGTTGCCGCTGGGGATCAGCACGCGGGTCTCTATCCTGCGGATGTCATAGATGTCCGCCTCATTGATGGTGTCGGCCACAATCTTCTTTTCGGTTGCAAATATGGAGGAAACCTCTGGAACCACCCGCAAATTGACCGTATCATTGGCGGAAATGCGGGGGGTCACGTTGAGAATGACACCCAGGTTCGTATAGGTGACTTCCGAGCCGCCGGGTGATCCTTGGGTGCCTGCCGTGTTCTTGAAGATTGGATACGCGCGCGTCACCTCCAGGCGGGCTGCCTCGTTGTCCAGTGTCACTGCTCTGGGTGTTGCCACCGCCTTGCTCTCAGAGTTGTTGTTCAGGAAGCTCAAGGCAATACTCAAGCCGTCCGCGGTCAGGAAGAAGGTATCCGGCGTGAACGCCATGCCATTGCCGACAGTTTGGGCGAAGATATTGCCAGAACCTCCAGGGGCATTGCCGAAGGTTACAGTCTGATCCTGGAGGGTTCCGGTCCAGTCGATGCCTTTCACGGTCGAAGGATTGGCAGTTGTCTCGTAAAGTCGGGCTTCGATCAACACCTGCCGCGTTGGTTTGTCGAGTTCTTCGACCATCGCTTCAATGGAAACCAGCTCCTTTTCCGTGGTGACCACAACGATCTGGCTGGTGCGGACATCTCCCACCACTTTGCTGCGCTTGTCCACGAATGCGCTCTGAACGGCGGTGACCACATTGCTCGGCGAGGCATATTTGAGCTGAATGATCTTGGTGACAAGGGGGTCCGGCGCCGCGGGATCTTTCACGGTCACACGGTAGATCTTTGCCTTGGGATCCTCGGATATCTGCAGATTGTAGTTGTTAAGGACGGCCACCAGCGCCTGTTCAGCTGTCACGTTTTCCCAGCGAATCGACAGAATCGGTTGGGGAGTGACTTGTCCGTCTTCGCCCACCTGGCCGTAGGGAACGCGCGGGTCGACCATGTAATTGATCATGGCCTGCCGGGCGAGGTTTCGAATGGCATCCATCAATGGCACCTCATCCATGACGATGAGTGGGATGACCACCGTGGCCTCCTCGGAATCAACAATGGTCTCCGTGACCTCTGTGGCTTCCTCGACGGTTGAAGCACCAGATCCGTACGTTGCCGGTTCCGTGGACTGGACAGCGACTTCCACTGTCTCAGCCATGGCCAGCTGGGTTCCGGACTCATCGTCTTGTTCGTTGCGAAGCGCCGCATAGAGCGCCTCCTCCTTGGACGTTTCCGCGATGGTCGGGTTGTCCTGACTGTCCAGAACCTGTTTGTTCTGCTCAGAAACAGCGTCAGGGTTGGTGAACGCCGGGTCTGCCGGCGGTGTGGTTTGCTCCGCATGGACGGTGAGGGCAAATGCCATCATTCCCGCCAGCACGACGTTTGTTTTCATTCGTTTCATTGTCTTTCCGATTGTGTGTTCAACAAGGGGCCACAGAGCTTCCTTGCAATTCCTTTCAGCGAACGGAGCAGTCGAGGTGCCAAGCGGTCTCCGCCGGACTTTTTACCGGATTCATATGGTTCATGCCCAGAGTCTTATGAGCCTGTGTCTGTCGAGTGGACATGTTGGCGGCTGGCTGGACCGCCTCCGGAGTGGAGCTCACTAAACGCGGAATCCCCGCAGGATCGCTGCGGGGAGTTCTCACGGGTTGTTGCCGCTTCAGAAGTCGGGTTGCTGCCGTGTCAGATGCCTTTGCGCAGGAGCAATTCCTGGGTTGCGCCCTGAGCTCGCACTTTCACTTTCAGTCCGTCAATCTCCAGGCACATCACCTTGACCTTCCCATTGGCGGTTGTGACGTCCTGCTCTTCTCCAACGGCGAAGGTTCGATTGTTGATGATGGCCAGGGGGCGATCTGCGGTTCCTGACACGCCCTTGAACTCCAGCACGACCGGGCCTTCGACTGGTTTCGGGGCTGGCGCCCTTTTGATGAATCGAGTCGAATTGGGAAAGAATGGATCATGCCCTTCCTTCAGCGAGTTCGGAATCTCGAAAACCGATGTTTGTGAGGACTCTGTCAACTTGGAACCGTTGTTGGGGGAGTCCTCAGCAGGCTGGCCCACGGCACTGAGTGGTGACGACAGCAGAAGCGCAGTAGCCACTGCGGCGCTGCAGGCTGCCGTCCTTGCTGATTCAAATGGGATTCTCATGCTCTTGGATTTCATTGGTTTTACGCCTCGGGTTTCACAAGTGCGACAATATCCATGCGGAAAGCCAGCTTCTCTGAATAAGTTCCATCCGTGGACGAACCGGGTTCAAGCACGAGGTTTTGCAGGCGGATGTAGGGGAACTCGTTTTCAAAGTCACTAATGAAGCTTCCCAGATCATGGTAGTACGCTTTTCCGGCGACCGTCAGCGTCGCCTGCCTATAGGGGAACTTGGGCAGGAGAGTGGTTTCTCCGACCTGGATTGTGCTAAATTGAGGGATGTCCACCGCCGGATGCTTGGTTTTGAAATTCCGCACCGTGTTGATGATCCATGCGTAGAGGTCGCCCGAGGCCATCAGTTCCTCGGCGGTAGCCAGGCGTTGGGTCTCTTGCTCGAGCTTCCGTGTGATTTCGGCGGACCGGCCGAACGTGTCTTTCATGCCCTTCAGTTTGAGCATGGTGGCGTCCCGCTCGGCGGTCAGCTTGGCAATTCGATCCTGTTGCCAGCTGATCAGCCCGAACCACATTCCCGCCACAATGCCCGCAGTGCCGAGCGAGACCAGCAACAAGTGCTGTTTTTTTTGCTTGGATAGGTATTTCATCGAACGATCTCCGGATAAGGACACTCAAGGGTGAAGAGCACGTACTGTTTTCCGTTGGCGTCTGTTTGAGGAGGGTTTAATCCGGTGAGCCGGACCTCGCGTTCCTGCCCATTGAACCGCCTGGCAACATGCGGGAGTGAGGAAATGGCTTCCTTGTAGCTGTTGACTCGGTCTCCGGGATTGCTGGAGGTGTCCAGTGCCTCGATCTGGATTTTGATTTGCTCTGCGGAGGTTGCTGGCTTTCCGGCCACCACGGTGAACGCGTTGGTTTTGGGGGGGATGGCCGCCGTCAACTTGTACGCGAAGTCGGTCTTGATCTTCACCACGCGAACATCTTCCACAAACACCTGTTGCAGCGCATTCAAGAGGTTGCCGGACAGATAGCGATTGGTTCTAAGGCACTCGATGGCTTTCAGCTTCAGTTGCGTTGTGTTCAAGGCGTTCTGGCTGGCCACGACTTCGGCATAATCGCTCGTCATGTCCTCGATGTTTTGCTCAAGACCGGCCACCTCGTTCTTCTGCAGCGCGATTCTTGCCTGTAACACGCTGGCCCACGAAAGCACTGCGGCAATTAGTAGCGCCGCAATGTAGATTGAGCGTTTGACAGGATCGCGCCGACGCAGTTCTTCCGCTGCCTGGGCTTCTGCAAGTAGGTTGATTCGGATGGGCATAATCAGAGGGTGGCCATTGCCGCGCCGACGGCAACGGCGAGTTGGGGTGATACTTGTTCCAATTCCGCCGCTTGTTGTGGCGGCACCGCTATCTCCATGAAGCTGGTGGGGTTCCATGGCCTGCATTCGACCAGGAGCTCCGCTCGCAGCATTTGGAGGATGACTTCGGATTTGGCGGCCCCGCCTGAGACATAGACTTTCGAGACCGGCCTGTCGTTCTGGTGTTCGTAAAAGTCGAGTGAAGCTCGCAATTCCCTTCCGAGTGGTCCGATCAATGACTCCAGTTGCCCTTGCACTTCGCCCGCCATGCCCACTTTGATTCCTTCTGCCTCGGCATAACTGATGCCCATGGTCTCCGCGAGGTCAGAGGTAAGCTGGTCGGAGCCGGTGGCCAAAACACGGCTCATCAGCAGTTCCCCTTGTTGGAGAAGGCTGACAGTGGTGCCACTGAAGCCAATGTCGATCAGAGCAACGACCTCGTTCGCAAATTCCTCCGGATGGGCGAACTCGAACGAATTAATGGGACCCACGAGGTTGGGCAGCACGTGATCCGGAATGTAACCCGCTGACTTCATGGCTTCTTGAAGTTCCTCCAGAAGCTGGCTCCTGGCGCCCGCCACAAGCACCTTTTGCTTTTGCAGCCCGGAGGTCCGCGGTTTCTCCTTGGAATCATCTGTTGGACTCATGGCGGGAACGTGGCAATCAAAGGTGTGGTTCGGGTAATCCTGTTGGAGGTAAGTCTTGCCGTTATTCTTAAGAACCATCCGCATGTCCTCAATCGGCATTGAAGGAAGATCGGCCTGGCGGACGACGGAGTCCGCCGTGCTGATGGCGATTGTCATTGCCTTGCAGCGACCTTCCAGACTGGACGAAATCGTTTTCAGATGGTCCGCCAGCAGTTCAGCTGAGACTGTCTTGTCCGAGACGGGCGCATCCAGGACGGAGAAACTGGTTAGTTTGAAGGAGTCTCCGTGCCGCTGTACGCAGACGGCCTTGGTGGTTCTCCCGCCAAGATCGACCGCAACGATATGATCACGCCGCTTGGGCGCTTTGGGCGTTGTAAATGGCAGTCCCATGATGTTCCTTGTAACCTGTAATGCTTCGTTGGCTTTGCGTTATGCGGTGTGCTTTCTTCCGCAGTTACGTAGAACTACCGCAACATGCGTTCCACTTTTCCCGCGGCACCGCTGCACTCTTCGTGGCGGGAACTCAAGTGCACGCGAAAAAAGCAAGTGTTTGGCCACCACGGTTCCTGAAGGCCGGCGTTTCCTGCGGGGTTGGGGATGCTGGAAGAACGGTGAAGGAACGGGTTTGTTGGTGTCCAGAGAATGGGCAGCGAAAACCGTTGCAGATGGACTTCCGGCCCTATCGAAGGGGGAGGACCTCCAGACACATGCGCCGAGCATCTGTGTGCAGCACCGCCACAGTGCGTGGTTGGGAGAATTTGGGTCGGCCCGCGTAACCGGGGTTGATGAACAGAATGCCCCCTATGGTTTGTTCGAAAACCTGGTGGGTATGTCCGAAAACGACCGCTGCAGGGCGGACATTTGCAATCCGCTTGCGCAGGGTTTCCGCGGGTGCCAGCGGATTGACGATGTGCTGGACAAGGAAAATGCGCTGATCCAGCGTGGGCGCCTCGGTGTCACGAAGCTGCATGCCGACATCAGTGTTTCCCATAACAGCAGTCACCGGGGCAATTTGCTCCAATTGGAGAAGGATCCAAGGCATCCCCACATCTCCGGCGTGGAGAATATGGTCGACGCCTTTGAATAGCCCCTCAATTGCAGGGTCCAGATAGTTGTGAGTGTCCGAGAGGATCCCGATTCTCATGGGCATTCCAGGACGGGACGGAGTGCGGGGGGTCAGACTTTTGCGCTTTCGGGTGCATCGGCGTCCTCAGGTTCCTCCTCCGGCCCCGGCGCCTGACATTCATCCGTGGATTCCGCTGGGGCGCTGAGTTTCATGACGCCAACGAACAAGCCTGTGAACAGGCCCCCTCCCAGCAAGGTGTTCCGAAAGAACTGCCAAGTTTCCGGCCAGCCGCTGGTGCCCAGGGTCAGCGCTCGGATCCACCCGAATAAATCCTTGGTGTATTCCGGGTTGCCAAACGGGTTGAAAAGCCAGGCTGCCGTGTTGGTCACCAGATAGAACAGCAACGCCCCCAGAATTCCGCCCCCCAGCAGAGATAGGAATGAAGAAGTCGGCCGGAACCGCCTGCCCATCCAGATCAGGAGGGCGTAGCCCGCATAGACGAACACCTGGTAGCGCAGCATGGGCAGATGGAACACCGGCACATCCAGGACCAGCCAGTAATATAAATTCAGACCAAGGTCCGTGAGAAGAAGCACCCCCAAGGGAACCCACCACCTCATGGCGCCCACAAGATAGACTCCCGCGCAAAACGCCAGAGCATACGCCGCGCTAAAATTCTCCGGCAACATGCCGGGAATGCGTGACAGCGCGAACACGAGCATCAACGCTACTGGCAACAGGGTCTTTCCTTTCACAGGCGCCGATGATACCTAAAGCCGACCCGATCACAAGCTGTAGGTGTCTCGAGGAAACAGGAACTTACGACTGGTTCAAAACTGCCGGATGACTGAGCTTTTCCCGATTGTGTTTGAGGACGATCGTCTGCTGGTTGTCAACAAGCCTGCGGGCTTGGTTTGTCACCCAACCAAGGGGGATGATTACTCAAGTCTTGTGGGGCGTCTGCGCTTGTATTTCGGCAGATCCGCACACCTCATCAATCGTCTGGACCGCGAAACGTCCGGTCTTGTCTTGGTTGCCAAAACTCAGGAACTGGCGGGTGAACTCGGGAAACTCTGGCAACTGCGATCGGTCGAGAAGACGTATCTGGCAATCGTTCATGGACATGTTCAGGAGGCGGAAGGCGTCATCGAAGCCCGCCTCGGCAAGGACCTGTCTGCTGCGGTGGCCATAAAGGACTGCGTGCGTTTTGACGGCGCCGAGGCTTTGACCCGCTACTTGGTTTCCAGACGATTCACCCGGGAGAAGGGCGAGTTCTCGCTGCTGGAGGTGAAGCCGGAGACCGGACGGAAACACCAGATCCGCATCCACCTGGCGCACATCGGGCATTCGATTGTGGGGGACAAGCTTTACGGGGGTGATGAAATGCTCTATCTCGATTTCATCAACGAGCGGCTCACTCCCGGGCAGCGGCTAAGGCTGATGCTTCCCAATCATGCCCTTCACGCCTTCCGCATCCGGCTCCCGGGTTTTCCGGAGTGGGGGGTGTTTGAATCCGATCCCGACCCGGTTTTCAAGTGTTTTGCGGATTTGGCTTGAAGCTCTCGAAGTGTCGGCTTTCCAGCCGGCGGAGAATCGTCTATCCATCCTCGTCATCGATGAGTCGCATCCCCTCCAGCATGCAAGCCGTGGTCTATCGCGGTGCCGGCAAGCTAAGCGTAGAGACCGTCCCCGTGCCGCGCATTGGTTCCGGTGAATTGCTGGTGCGGGTGGCGGCATGCGGGGTATGCCCCACGGATATCAAGAAAATACACCACGGCACGGTGCCGCCTCCGCGGGTGTTCGGTCATGAGACTGCCGGGACCATTGTGAAATCGGGGTCCTTGGTGCGCGGTTTCTGTGTGGGGGATCGTGTCGCCCTTCACCACCATGTTCCTTGCTTGAAGTGCCATTATTGCAGGCACCTGGCGTTCGCGCAGTGCCCGGTCTACAAGAGAACCGGGATCACCGCCGGTTTTGAGCCCGCAGGGGGCGGCTATGCCGAATACGTACGTGTGATGCCCTTCGTCCTGCCGGGCGTGGTCAGGATTCCGCGCCGTAACTCGTTTGAGGAGGGTGCGATGCTTGAGCCCGTCAACACGGTCCTGAAGGCAGTACGCAGATTGGATCTGGCGAGGGGAGATGTTGTTCTGGTTGCCGGACAGGGGCCGATCGGGCTGATGTTTACCCGGCTGCTGCAGCTTCAGGGAGCTCGTGTTTTGGGCACCGACCTTCTTCCGAACCGATTGAGGTTGGCCCGACAATTCGGAGCGGAGCGGGCGCTGCGGGCGGATGATGCCCGGTTGGATCGGATCGTGGCCCGCCTAACCCGAGGGCGCGGCCTGGATGCTGCGGTGGTGGCAGTTCCGGCGGATGCGGTGGTGCGGCAGTCGTTAAACCAGGTCCGGGGCGGTGGAAAAGTGATGCTTTTCGCCCACACCAAACGAGGCGCGGAGACGAGTTTGGACCTTGCCAAGGTCTGCGTGGACGAAATTGATGTGGTCGGCAGTTACTCCGCGGACATCACCCTCCAAACGGAGGTGGCCCGTGCGGTGTTTTCACGAAAACTGGATGTGCACCGGTTGATAACGCATCGTTTTCCTCTGCACAGAACCGCCGAAGCGGTCGAACTGGCTGCACACCCACATCCCGGAGCCCTCAAGGTCGTGGTCTCACCTCATGGCTGAGCCCGCCCGCCCGACGCCGCCCAAGTTTTTCGTTTATTGGGGCACGGATTTCAGGCATCATCTCGGGGCTATGGGGAATCGACGTGAGGCGCGTGAGCGCGCCATCCAGTTTTTGTTTCAACACGATCTGAACCCGACCGAAGGTTTGGATGAGGCGTTGGAGCAGTTCTGGCAGTCACAGCGCACGGCTGCTGTGCAGGCCGAGGAAGCGGGTGCGACCTGGGGACAACCCGTGGAACTGCCGCCCCCTTCCATCGAGGAGGCAGGCATGCGCCTCTTCGCCGAACCCCTGATCCGGGGGACAATCGAGCACCGTGCGGAAATCGACGCCGCCATCCAGAAGCACGTTCGCAACTGGTCGCTCGACCGCATGGCCGCGGTGGACCGCAATGTGTTGCGACTCGCGGTTTACGAGATGCTGCATCGGGAGGATATTCCCCCGGTCGTTAGCATCAATGAAGCGGTCGACATCGCCAAGAAATTCTCCACGCACGATAGCGGCAAGTTTGTGAACGGAATTCTGGACAAGGTGAAGGGTGAGCTCATGCGCCCGGCCCGGATCGTGAATTGAAGCCCTGGCGCCTGGAATCACATTCAACCGTGTTCGCCGACCTCCATCTCCACACCCACTTCTCCGACGGCACCTTCACCCCGGAGGAATTGGTCGCGCGCGCCTGCGACCAGGGGCTGTCGGCGATTGCCCTGACGGATCACGACACGGTGGAAGGCTGCCCGCGGGCGGCGGCGGCCTGCGAGAAGGCCGGCATCGAGTTCATTGTTGGTACCGAACTCACCGCGGATTACAAGGGCTGCGAATTGCACATACTGGGCTATTTCCTCGACATCGAGAATCCGCTGCTGATACGGGAGATGTCAAAGTGCCAGGCCACGCGACAGGATCGGATTCGTGAAATGGTGCTGCGTCTCAATCAAGCCCGCGTTCCCCTGGAGGCGGAACGTGTCTTTGCCATCGCCAATTGTCAGTCGCCAGGGCGGCCGCACGTCGCCAGGGCGTTGGTAGCCGACGGTTATTGCGCCGGCATGGACGAGGCCTTCGAACGATTCCTGAAGCGTGGCCGGCCTGCCTGGGTTCCCAAACGGCGGATTTCCGCCGCAAATGCAATTGAATTGATCCATCAGGCAGGCGGACTGGCTGTCATGGCGCACCCGGGATTGAACCGCTCGGACGATGTCATTCCTCCCGTGGTCAAGGCGGGCCTGGATGGCATCGAATGCTTTCATACCAAGCACTCCACACACGCTTCGGAGCGATATCTTGAGCTGGCCGACCGCTATAAACTGCTGGTGACGGGAGGATCTGATTGTCACGGCATGAGCAAGGGCCGGCCGCTGATTGGCTCCATGAAGCTGCCCTACCAGCATGTGGAGTTGATGAAGATTGCGGTGGCCCGGCGCCAGAGTCCCTCCGCCCCGAAAGTCCCCGCCCCGGAGGAATCCCCCACGCTGTCCTGAGACACCCATGAGTTTGTTCGAGAGATTCAAGGCCGGGCTTTCCAAGACGCATGACCGGCTGGTCCATGAGATCAAGCGGATTGCCACCAGCTCGCCGAAACTTGATGCCGATGCGATCGAGCAGCTCGAAACGGCCTTGCTGGGCGCCGACCTCGGTTTGGAGATGACGGCACGAATCATTGCCTCGGCCCGCCAATCGTATGAGAGGCAGGGACAGGCTGGCCTTCAACTGCTCGAGGTGGCGAGGCGTGAGGTAGAGAAGAGTTTTGTCGGCGCCGACACGAGTCTTTTTCAGGCGTCTTCGGGAGTGACCGTCGTCTCCGTCGTGGGAGTCAACGGCACGGGGAAAACCACCACCTGCGCCAAACTTGCACACCGGACGCAAGCGGATGGGCAAACGGCTCTGCTGGCAGCTTGCGACACCTTCCGCGCGGCAGCCATTGATCAACTCAAGCTCTGGGGGCAACGACTCCAGGTTCAGGTGGTTGCCGGAGCCTACGGAGCCGATCCGGCTGCGATCGGGCACGACGCTGTGGTCGCAGCCCAGGCACGCAAGGCGGGCTATTTGTTCATCGACACCGCCGGACGGTTGCACACCAAGCACAACCTCATGCAGGAGCTGCAAAAGGTGCATCGCGTCATCGGCAGGCAGCAGGAGGGTGCCCCGCACGAAGTTCTGTTGGTGTTGGATGCCACCACGGGCATGAATGCGCTTCAGCAGGCGCGCGAGTTCAACAAGGTCGTGCCTGTGACCGGTTTGGTGGTGACCAAACTCGACGGAACCAGCAAGGGCGGGATGGTGGTGGCCATCCACGACGAGTTAAGAATCCCGGTCAAGTTCATCGGCCTCGGGGAGCAGGCCGAGGATCTCCAACCTTTTGATGCGACCCAGTTTGCCCATGCGCTGTTTCAGGAAACCTGAGAACGAGATGTCGTCTCCGTCTGTTGGAGCGTCGGCTGGGGGGGGTGCACGAATGCGCCTTGTGTTCCACGGCTTTCCGATGGCCGCACGTGCGCAAGGGCCGCTACCATGGACCCCGTGACTGAGGTCGACTTCATGCGTCTCGCCCTCCGCCTTGCCCGTCGCGGGAGGGGACACACGTCGCCAAACCCCATGGTGGGGGCGGTGCTGGTTGATCGCGGTGAGATCATTGGCCGGGGATGGCATCGCCAGGTGGGAGGGCCCCACGCCGAGGTGGAGGCCATCCGCGATGCAGAGCGCCAAGGCTATTCGCCCCGCGGCGCCACGCTTTATGTCACGCTCGAGCCGTGCTGCACTCACGGTCGCACGCCGCCGTGCACCGCGGCACTGAAGGCGGCCGGAATCAAACGGGTGGTGGTGGGTGCCACTGACCCAAATCCCCGCCACGCGGGGCGGGCGTTCCCCATTCTGCGCCGGGCCGGAATCACAGCGGCAATGGTCCGGTCCTTGGGCCGTGGCAGGCAGTCGGCGAAGCGCGCCCTCTACCGAACCATTGAGGAGGAGTGCCGTTCACTTAATCAATCCTTCAATCACTGGATCATTCACCGGACGCCCTTTGTCACCGTCAAGGCGGCAATGACTCTCGACGGCAAGATTGCCACGAAACTGGGCGAATCCAAATGGATCACAAGTGAACGGTCGCGATCCTACGCCATGGGATTGCGTCGTGCCTGTGACGCCATTCTGGTGGGAATCCACACGGTGCTGGCGGATGATCCGCGCTTGACCCGGCGAAACCCGAAGTCCGAATCCCGCGGTGCGAACACGAGCTGTATGCGGCGCATCGTCCTGGATTCAATGGCGCGGACGCCTTTGACCGCGAAGGTGGTGTCGGATGAGCAGTCCTCGTTGACCACCATTGTCGTCAGCGTGCGCGCGCCGAAAACCCGTGTCGCAGCGCTGAAGCAGCGGGTGGACGTTTTGATCTCGCCCCTTCCCGAGTCTTCTTTCGTCTCCGGCTCCGCAGCAATCGACCTGCACTGGCTCCTGCAACAATTGGGTAACGTTGGGGTCACCAGTCTGCTGGTTGAAGGGGGAGGGGAGGTGAACGCATCGTTCCTCCTGGGCGGCTTTGCGCACCGCATCGCCTTCTTCTACGCCCCGAAGATCCTCGGGGGCGCGGAGTCGCGCAGGTCGGTGGCCGGCGCAGGTGCCGGACAGGCTTCCGAGGTCATCAACCTGGATGAAATCCGCTGGCAGAAGCTCGGACCGGACCTGTTGTTGACCGCACGCGTGATGAATCGCCTGCGATTGAAGGGTTGAGCGCCTCTGCGAGGTTTCCACGTGCAACGACATTGAGTCGGTCGCGGCAACGGCTCGAAAGTATGGAGAAGACCGGCCTTGAAATTGGCAGGCTGCACA
>JALOTU010000010.1 GCA_025457725.1 Verrucomicrobiota bacterium | reverse complement strand
CCTGCCCTACGGGCTTTACACGGACGAGGACATCGCCCACCGGATTCTGTACGTCGAGGCATCCCGGGGCTGCCCCTTCCATTGCGAGTTCTGCCTGTCCTCGCTCGACGTCGCCGTGCGCCAGCCGGAGCCCGACCGGTTCCTCGGGGCGCTGGCGTTGTTGCTGGATCGCGGGGCGCGACATCTCAAGTTCGTCGATCGCACCTTTAATCTGAACCTGAAGGTCAGCCGGACCATCCTTGAGTTCTGCCTGGAACGCTACCAGCCCGGGATGCTGTTTCATTTCGAGATGATTCCGGACCGCCTCCCGGACGCGTTGCGCGAGGTCATCCAACGGTTTCCCCCCGGGGCATTGCAGTTCGAGGTCGGCATCCAGACCTTTAACGAGGAGGTGGCCACGCGCATCAGTCGGCGGCAGAACAACGACCAAGCCGCGCACAATCTCCGCTGGCTGCGACAGGAAACCGGCGTTCATCTGCACGCCGATTTGATCGCCGGACTGCCGGGTGAAACGCTGGAGAGTTTTGCCGCCGGTTTCGACCGCCTGGCCGCCCTCCAACCCCAGGAGATCCAGCTGGGCATGCTCAAGCGGCTGCGCGGCACCCCGATCAGCCGGCACGATGCGGAATGGCGCATGGTCTACAACCCCAATCCGCCCTACGAAATCCTGCAGAACAGCGCGCTCGATTTCGGCACGGTGCAATCGCTGAAACGATTCGCGCGCGTCTGGGATCTCACCGCGAACAGCGGCAACTTCATCGAAACCACCCCGATTCTGCTCGGCACGGACCCTTCCCCGTTTCACGCGTTCAGACAATGGGCCAACTGGCTGCATGCGCAGACCAACCGCACGGACGCCATCGCCCTGACCCGGCTGCTCGAATTGCTCTGGCACTATCTTACCGTCGTCCGGGGCCTGGATGCCCGGCGCATTGCGGATGCCCTGCTTCGGGATTATCAGCGTGCGGGCCGGAGTGATGTGCCGAAGGTGCTTCGCCCGCTGACGCCGCCCGCCCGCGGAAGCCGGGAGCGGAGCGGGAAAGCCCGGCCTCGGTTGCGTCAACAGCGGCATCTCGGCATTGGCAATGCCTGAAAACCGCTGCTTGCATCCCGGGCAAGCGGAATTAATCTAACGCCCATGAAATTTGTCATGGCCGTGGTTGTCCAAGTTCTGCTGGGTTTGTTCCTCATGTGGGGAATGATCCAGGCAGTCCACGGCAGTTTTTGGCTCCTGATCGCAGGTTTCCTGGCCTATCTGGTCTTGTTCGTCCGCACGGGATGCGCCTCCCACTAGCCGCCGGCATCCCGCTCCCACGGTAACGCACCGCCTAAAATCGGTCCTCCATGCGTGCGGTCATTCAGCGCGTCTCCCAGGCCAGCGTCGAGGTGGAGTCCCGGGTGGTCGGGCAAATCGGCGGCGGCCTGGTCGTGCTCCTGGCCATTGAAGAGCCGGATGGGGACGGCGACATCACCTGGCTGAGCGGCAAAATCGTCAGGCTGCGAGTCTTCGACGACGAACAAGGGGTGATGAACCGTTCGGTGACCGAGGTGGATGGAGGCATTCTCCTCATCAGCCAGTTCACCCTGTTTGCCAGCACCCGCAAAGGGAATCGGCCCTCCTACATCCGCTCGGCTCCTCCCATTGTCGCACTGGAACTCTTCAACCGGTTTGCCCGGCAATTGGAGTCGGATTTCGGAAAACCCATTCAAACCGGCGTGTTCGGGGCACAGATGGCAGTGCATCTGGTCAATGACGGACCGGTCACCCTGGTGATTGACACCCGGCTCCGCGAATAGGCGCGGCAAACCGGGCGGACTCCGGAGGGACCGGCGACGTTTCCCCGGCGATCTTTCTGCCACTCAGCATCTTGATCCCGGACGCGGTGGTGAACAAGTCAGGCGGTGAAATCGCGATTTTATGGTTGAAACCAAGCCGAACGGACTGTAGCGTTCATGCGCTTCGGCTCAGGCTGGCAGCAACAGAGGCAACACTGCGGAATACCCAGTCAGGGGCGCCGGACGGAGGTTTGATACCGGCAGCCAATGATGGCAATTCTGAACCAAACCCCAGCAACCAAATCGCCTGAATGGAGGATGTGTCGAAACCCGTCATCATGACGACCGGGTTTCGGCGTTGTATTTTTATTGTGCGGCAGGCACGCGATGTTTCTGAACTTTAGATGACTATGGCAAAGACCAAGAATGTGAAGGCAAAGACCAAGGGCGGCAAAGCAGACCGGAAATCCAAGCCTTCCCGCACCCCGAAGGCATCCAAACCGAAAAAGACGGTGAAACCCGCTCCGTCATCCAAAAAGGACAAGGAAAAGAAGCCGGCCACCGCACCGGCCCCCGCCACCCCCCGCCCAAAAGCCCGGTTCACCCTGAATACCCGGAAACGCGGCGCCGAAACCGGCAAGGCCACGCAGGAGAAGCCGGCCATGACCGAGCAGATGCAGGCCAAAATCGTCGAGGTCACCGCCCAGATCCAGTCCCTCACCTCCCAGGCGGACCTGACGGAAACCATCAAATCCCTCATCCACCTCGCCCACGAGAACGGTTACCTGACCTACGACGACATCAACGAGAGTCTTCCCGACGGGTTGACCCCGGATGACCTGGACGAGATCTTCACCAAACTGCGCAGCCTGGACATCGAAATCGTGGATCAGGCCGAGGTGGAACGCACCAAGCAGCCCGAGGCGGAGGAAGCCGACGACACGCGATTGGACATCCTCGACGACCCCGTCCGGATGTACATGAATCAGATGGGCAAGGTGCCCCTGCTCACCCGCGAACAGGAGGTGGAGATCTGCAAACGCATCGAGACGGCCGAGCTGGAAATGAAACGGATCGTCTATGGGTTCGGCTTCGCCGCCAAAGAGCATATCGCCCTTTCCGACAAGCTGTTGTCGGAACCCCCCAAGGAACGGTTTGACCGTGTCATCGTGGACAAGAAGATCCCCAATCGCGACGGCCACCTCAAGGACCTGCGCCGGCTGGTCAAGAAGGCGCGGGAACTGGATCACAACGTCGACCTCAAGTTCACCGCCTGGCGCAAAGCCAATACCAAGTCGCGCCGCGCGGCCCTGGAAAAGGAACTCAAGAAGATGGACAAGAAGCTTCAGGAATACTTCCCGAAGTTCTTCTACAAGCAAAAGGCGCTCGAGGAGATGATCGTGGTGGCCGGCAACGTCCACGAAAAGCTGCAGGGCAGCCTCCGCAACATCGAATCGCTCGCCCGCCAACGCAAGAGCCCGGAACAACAGGAGGCCGTCAAGTCGGAGGAAAACAAGATCGCCGCCCTGGAACAGCTCGTGCGCATGACCTCGGACGTGTTCTTCAAGGAGTTCGCCGCGCTGATGAAGGCGGCCGACGACGCCCACCGGGCCAAGACCCACATGGCCGAGGCCAACCTGCGGCTCGTGGTTTCGGTCGCCAAGAAATACACCAACCGCGGCCAGTCCTTCCTCGATCTCATCCAGGAGGGGAACATTGGCCTGATGAAAGGCGTGGAGAAGTTCGAGTACCGCCGCGGATACAAATTCTCCACCTACGCCATCTGGTGGATCCGACAGGCAATCACCCGCTCCATCGCCGACCAGGCACGCACCATCCGCATCCCGGTGCACATGATCGAGATCATGAACAAACTCTGGCGGGCGCAGAAGCACCTGACCCAGGAGTTTGGCCGCGAACCTTCCCCGGAGGAACTGGCGGACGAAATGCACATGCCGGTCTCCCGCATCAACGCCCTCCTCAAGATGGCCCAGCAACCCGTCTCCCTCCACGCACCCGTGGGTGACGACGGCGACGTCAGCGTCGGCGACTTCATCGAGGACAAGAGCGCGGACAATCCTTCGGACGTCACCAGTTACAGCCTGTTGAAGGAAAAACTGGCCGACGTTCTCACCACCCTGACGGAGCGCGAGCGCAAGATCCTCGAGATGCGCTTCGGCCTGGTGGACGGCTACGAACGAACCCTGGAGGAGATCGGCAAGATGTACAACGTCACACGCGAACGCATCCGTCAGATCGAGGCCAAGGCGCTGCGCAAACTGCGTCATCCCACGCGCCTGCGCCATCTGCAGGGCTTCCTCGACGCCGAGGAACAGCAACTCGCCTAGCAGGATTCAAGAAGAAGTGCAGCCGGCCACCCGGGTGGGGCGCCGCTGCGTCGGCGCGGGCTGCGCGGCAGCGCCGCCCTGGCAGGGCAAACGCATCCAACGAGCCCGTGTTTTCGGCGTGGCGCCGGTTTTCAACCGGCACGGGGCCAGGGGAACATGAAGGTGGGTTCAATTCGCCGGCTGGAAAGACGGCGATGCTTCCCGGATTATGACGCGTCTGCCCTGTCCGGCAGCGTTGGCAAAACAGCCAGGGCGTGGCAGGTTGGGGCGGAGCTCGAAATCATCATGAAACTGACCTACTACGGACACTCCTGCTTCAGCGTCGTCGTGGGCGGGAAGACCCTGTTGTTCGACCCGTTCATCAGCGGCAACCCGCTGGCCCGCGACATCCGCCTCGACCGCATTGCCGCCGACTACATCCTCATCTCGCACGGACACGAGGATCACCTGGCCGATGCGATGACCCTGGCCAAACAAACCGGCGCCTTGCTGATCTCCAACTTCGAAATCGTGGAGTGGTTCGCCGCAAAAGGCCTCACCCATGCCCATCCCCTGAATCACGGAGGCGGCCGCACGTTCGACTTCGGACGCGTCAAATACGTCAACGCGGTCCACTCCAGCATGCTTCCCGACGGGGCCAACGGTGGAAATGCGGGCGGCTTCGTCATCGAATCGGCCGCGGGGAATTTCTACTACTCCGGCGACACGGCCCTGACGATGGACATGAAGCTCATCGGCGAGTCCACCCGGTTGACGTTTGCCGTGCTGTGCCTCGGCGACAACTTCACCATGGGAATCGAGGACGCCATCCGGGCGGCGGATTTTGTCCGCTGCGATAAGATCCTGGGGGTCCATTACGACACCTTCCCGCCCATCCGCATCGACCACGAGGATGCCGTGCGAAAGTTCAAGGCCGCCGGCAAGGAACTGCACCTTCTGGCTCCGGGCGGCCAGCACGAGTTCAACTGACCCCGCCAGGCGCCGTCCCACGCCCCTTCGGATGGGGAGCGAATCCGCCGAAGCCTTGGGCCCGGGAACCGGAGCGCGGGACGTCCCCGGCCCGCAGCAAGCCACGACAACCCGGGACGTCTGCTGCTGTGGGGGACGAGCGTCGTTGGCAATCGGAGGTCTCTGCGCCCCCGGAGGTTGGCGCGGTCCTGGAAAACCGAAGCGCGGGCAAGAATGTCCGCGCCCCATCGCGCAGCGGGTCGGCGAGAGAACTTGATTAGCGGCGGGCTTTTGGTACTGTCCGGCCATGATTCAGCTGACCTCCCCGGCTGCCCGTTCCGTGTGGACCTTGATCGGAGTCGTTGCCGCACTGACGCTCATCGGTTGCACCACGACTTCCAGCGCCAAATGGGACGACCGTGTGGGCACCTACACCTGGGACGAAGCCGTGGCCGAGCTGGGCGAACCAACGCGCGTGAGCAATCTCGCCGGAGGCGTCAAGGTCGGCGAATGGATCACCACCCGCGGCCTGACCGGCCCCACGGAAAACCCTCCCCCGCTCTACACCCGCGACGAGATCATCACGCCCAACGAAACCCGCGGCTGGAGCGCGCCGGACAAGGTGCTGCGCCTGATGTTCACCCCGGACGGCAAGCTTCTGGACTGGAAGCGCAACTATTGAGGCCCATCCGGCAAGGCGATTCCCCAGCCCATTCGCGGCAGGGGTAAATTTGTTTGACCCCGGCGACCTCCCGGGCAGATTGGCGGCATGGATCATTCACCGGCCTTCCTGAAGATCGTCAACGAAGCGCGAGCCCGGGTGGAGGAAATCTCGGTGGCGGAGGCCCGCGCCCGGATTGCCGCCAACCCCCAGGTCGTGTTGCTCGATGTTCGCGAGGATCACGAATGGAACGCCGAACACGCCGCCGAAGCGCAGCACCTCGGCAAGGGCATCCTCGAACGCGATATCGAGGCGCGGTTTCCCGATCTGAACCGGGAACTCATCATGTACTGCGGGGGAGGCTATCGTTCGGTGCTCACCGCGGAAGTGGCCCGGCGCATGGGCTATCGCAATGTCCACTCCCTGATCGGCGGCTTCCGCGGAATGAAAGCGGCCGGCTGGCCGATGCAATCCGGTACATGATCTGGCAGCATGAAACCTGAAGCGGGCATCTGGAACAAGCTGACGCGGGTCGTCATCTTCCTGATCTGCATTGCCGGGGTCATCGCCCTTGGACGCTGGTACCTTCCCCTCATCCAGCAGAATGAACGCATGCGCAAGGAGATTCACCGGCTGGAATCGGAACTGGCTTCGGAGACGGAAACTTCCCGCAAATTGCAGCAGGAGATTGATCTGCTGACCAAGGATCCGGCGGCGCTGGAACGCGAGATCCGGGTCCGCCTGGGATATGCCCAACCCGGGGAAACGGTGTTCCGATTCGAGGGCGGCCCAACCAATCTCCCCCAATCCACCCCCTGACCCGACGGCTCCGCCCCCCGGGCGCAAACGGAGCTTGAGCCGGGCCGCGACAATCTTTCAGACTCCTCCCATTCCCGATGCTCAACGTCATCCGCCCCATCCCAACCGAGCACACCCCGGAATCGCTGGTGGAGCGGCTGCGCGGCGAACCGGGCGTGGTGCTGCTGCGCAGCGCCCTGCACGACCCCGCCCAGGCGCGCCATTCCTACGTCACGGCCCGGCCGTTCCTCACCTTCACCAGTTCCGGCACCCGATGCGAAATTCGCACGGCGAATGCGTCCCAAGTTCAGTTCGGGAACCCCTGGCATCTGCTCGACTCGCTGCTGGCGCGTTACGAATTGCTGGAGGAAGTGGACGTGCCGTTTCCACTCGGCGGCTGTTTCGGCTATTGGGGGTATGAATTGAAGGATGCCCTCGAATCCTGCCTGACCCGCCGCGCCATCAACGATCTCGAACTGCCGGATTGCCACCTTGGTTTCCATGACAGCCTGGTGGTGTTCGATCATGCACTGGGCACGGCAAGTATCATTTCCACGGGCCTGCGCGCCGACGGCTCCCGGTCCGAACGCCAGGCGCAGGAACAGTTCGAGTGGTGGCGGCATCAACTCGAGGGCGCCCCATCCACCACGACGCCCGCATCACCCGTCGCCACCGGCACGCCGCCAGCCGCCCTCAATCTCGATTCCACCCTGACCCCCGCCGGCTACAAAGCGGCGGTGTTGCGCGCCCAGGCCTATATTCGCGCCGGCGACATCTACCAGGTCAACCTCGCCCGACGCGTGGCAGCGGACATGCACCCGGATCCTTGGAGGTTCTTCCAGCGGGTGCAAGCCGTGTCCCCCGCCCCGTTCGCCGCCTTCCTGGATTGCGGCGGGTTTCAGATTGCGTCCTCGTCGCCCGAGTCGTTTCTTCGCCTCAGCGGTCGGCACATCCGCACCCGCCCGATCAAGGGCACCCGCCCGCGCGGCGCCGATCCGGAACAGGACACGCGCCTGGCCTACGAGCTGCAAACCAGTGCCAAGGAACAGGCCGAACTGGTGATGATCACCGACCTGCTGCGGAATGACCTGGGCAAAGTCTGCGAGTTCGGATCGGTGCGCGTGCCGGATCTGTTCCGCCTGGAACGCTTTTCCCATGTGCAACACTTGGTCTCCACGGTGGAGGGACAACTCCGGCCCGAGATCACCCACCTGACCGCCCTGGCCGCCTGCTTCCCCGGCGGCAGCATCACCGGCGCGCCAAAAATCCGCGCGATGCAGATCATCGATGAACTTGAACCGGTGACACGCGGCCCCTACACCGGCGCGTTGGGTTACCTCGGGTTCAATCAGGAAAGCCAGTTGAGCATCGTCATCCGCACGGCGGTGTGCACCCGGGAACAGGTCTGCTTCCACGTGGGCGCGGGCATCGTGGCCGATTCCGATCCCGAAATGGAATACGAGGAAACCGCAGCGAAGGCGCTCGGGCTGCTGGCCGGACTCGCGCTGGCCGAAACACCTCCACAAGGGCATGCCCCGCTTCGATCCGCCTCAACCCGATCGGGCGCAAGCCACCCAACACCCGGAGCCGCGCCCTCATGATGGTCTATCACAACGGAGCTTTCGTTCCCGAGGAGACGGCAATGGTCTCGATCTTCGACCGCTCCTTCCAATACGGCGACGGATTGTTCGAGACCATCCGGTTCGCCAACGGCAGGCCGTTTCGCTGGGAATCCCACCTGGAACGTCTCGCCCGCGGCACCAGGTTGCTGGGCATCCGGCTTCCATTCGACGCCCCCACCCTGGCGGCGGCGGCGCAGGAATTGGTTCGACTCAACCAGACACCGGAAGGGATGCTCCGGATCACGCTGAGTCGCGGAATCGGGCCGCGCGGCTATTCCCCCACCCGGGCCCAACAACCCTTCCTCGCCATGAGCCTTCACCCGATGGAACCCACGGCGGCTCCAACCCGTTCCTGGAAACTTCACACGGCCTCGTTGCGACTGCCGGACAACAACCCCCTGGCAAGCTGCAAAACGGCCAACAAGCTGGTTCAGGTGCTGGCCCGCGCGGAGGCGGAGGCGGCGGGAGCCGATGAAGCACTGTTGCTCAACACCCACGGCGAGGTCTGCGAAACTTCCAGTGGCAATCTCTTTTGGATTGCGGAGGACCAATTGCACACACCGCCCGCAGACATCGGATTGCTGCCGGGTGTGACCCGCTCAGTCGTGCTGGAACTCGCCCCTCAACTGGGCTTGACCATCGAGGAATCAAGGATCGAGCCCCCCGCCCTGCTGACTGCGGACGCCGCCTTCGTCACGCTCAGTTCACTGGGCATCGTCGAGGTGGCTGCAGTGGACGGAAACCCCATTCCGACCAGTCCCCGCACGCATTCCCTCTTCCGCGCCTACCAGCAACTCCTCCAATCCGAAACCGCCTGATCCGCCTTCCTGCCAAAACCTTGTAGCGCACGACGTGAGGAGTGCTCCCCGGCCGGCCATGCGCACGACGTGAGGAGTGCTCCGGCCGTCCATGCGCACGACGCGAGTGCTCCGGCCGTCCAGATCGACTCCTCACGTCGTCGCCTACAGGACGATTCATGGCGACGGGCTTTCCTGCGGCAGAACACAGAGGTGCAGAGGTTCACGGAGCCAGACCGGTTGAGGTTCACTGTCCAGGTCAGCAGAGGATTCCTTGGACTTTGTGAATCTCCGATCTTCGTGTCTCTGTGTTCAAATCAACCACCCCCTCCCCACCATCAGAATGGATGGAAACTCCTCCGCTGCCTGCGGTATCCGCATGAATCCTGTCCATCCGTGGTTATTATTGATTGCTTCCAACCAATGCGCAGGATTGAACCGGTCGCCGCCCCGGCGCTATCCTGCCGCCCAAAGTCTCATGAACGAACCCGCCAAATCGCCCCTCCCGCTGCGTCGCATCCAGGAAGTCGCCTCGGACCTCGGCTTGTCTCCCGACGTGCTGCTGCCGCACGGCCACTACATCGCCAAAATCCCCGTGGGCGAACTCGCGGCACGCCAAAACCAGCCCGATGGAAAGCTGATCCTCGTCACGGCCATGACCCCCACACCACAGGGCGAGGGCAAGACGACCACCACCATCGGCATCGCCGACGCCCTCCGTCGGCTCGGGCACAAGACGATGTTCTGCCTGCGCGAACCGTCGTTGGGCCCCTACTTCGGCATTAAAGGCGGCGGCACCGGTGCCGGCCTGGCCCAGGTGATGCCGGCGGAGGACATCAATCTCCATTTCGTCGGCGACATGTACTCCGTCGAAAAAGCCAACAATCTGCTCTCGGCGATGCTCGACAATCATCTCCAGCACGGGAACCCGCTCGGCATCGACCCGCGCCGCATCGTGCTGCGCCGGGTGATCGATCTCAATGACCGCGCCCTGCGCGACATCTTCATCGGGCTGGGCGGCGTCAAGCATGGCGTGCCGCGTCGCGACGGATTCAACATCACACCAGCCTCCGAGGTGATGGCCATCCTCTGTCTCGCACGCGATTACACCGACCTGGGGGAGCGATTCGGCCGGATGGTGGTGGGATTCGACTCCAAGGGCCGCCCCGTCCAGGCCGGCGAGATCAAGGCCGTCGGCGCCATGCAGGTGTTGATGCGCGATGCGATTCATCCGAACCTGGTCCAATCCATGGAAGGCACGCCGGCGTTCGTGCACGGCGGACCCTTTGCCAACATCGCCCAGGGCACCAACACCGCCCTCGCCACGCGCCTGGCGTTGAAACTGGCGGACTATGTGGTGACTGAGGCCGGATTTGCCACGGAATTGGGAGCCGAGAAATTCTTCGACATCAAGTGCCGCGCGAGCGGGCTGAAACCCGCGGCGGCGGTCATCGTCGTCACGGCGAAGGCCGTGGCCTATCACGGAGGATCCTCCCCGTCCGGCGGCCTGGGCAACCTGGCGAAGCACATCGAGAACATCCGTGTCTTCGGCCTTGAACCGGTGGTGGGCATCAACCGGTTCTCCAATGACTCGCCTGCTGATCTGAAACGCATCGTGGATTTCTGTGAAAAGCAGGGTGTGGACGCCGCCGTGGCGGATCACTACTCCAGGGGCGGAGCGGGCGCGGTCGAACTCGCGGAGGCGGTCGTGCGCTGTGTGGCGCGGAATCGTCGCCGCAAGTTCCGCTTTGCCTATCCGCTGGACTGGCCAATCGGCAGGAAGATCGAACGGGTGGCCAAAGCCCTCTACGGAGCGGACGGGGTGGACTACGATCGCAGCGCCGAGACCGACATGGACCTGCTCCAGCGCCATGGCTTCGACCAGCTTCCCATTTGCGTGGCCAAGACGGCGATGTCGCTCTCGGACGACGCCAGCCTGCGCGGACGGCCGAAGGGTTTTCGGCTCAACGTGAATGAACTGCGCCTGGCGGCCGGGGCGGGCTTTGTCGTCGTCATCTGCGGCAACATCGTCACCATGCCCGGACTGCCCAGGGAACCCTCCGCCGCCCGCATTGTCGTGCAGCCGGATGGAACGGCGACGGGATTGAGTTGAGTTGGAGCAAGGCAGTGGGCATCCAACCGCGCATTGGACCTTTCCCTCCCCATGAACCCGGCAGGGCCGCGCTGCGCGCGGCCGGCGTCGGGACGACGACGCCCTGCCTGGTTCAAGCGGTCGAAGCACTCGTCACCTCGTGCGCTACAAGCTTGGGGCAGGGTTGCGCGCACTTTCTCGCATGCAACCCTTGTAGCCGACGACGTGAGGAGCCGATCCGGGGCAATGTCAGTCGGACCCGGCGCTACCACCAGGTTTCCATCTGCACCCCAAAAGCCCATCCCTCGGTGTCATTCGCGTAGTCAAAACCACCCACCCGGCCCTCGAAATCGGGGCTCCAGGTGGCGTAGGTCACATAGGCGCGGATGACCGGCCGGCTGAAGAACTGGTCGCCCACCGCCACCTGGGGGGCGAGCGTCACCTTGGTGAGATAGCCGCGGAACCCTCCCAATGTGGGCGTGGTCCAATCCGTCCAGTCCACACCGCCTTCCAACGCAATACTGAACCAGTCGTTGAAGTTGTATATCGGCCGCAGGCCCGCACTGATCCAGTGTTGTTGCCCGCCCTCATTCCGGTAGTCGGTGTATTGATACAGCACGGCTGGCTGAATGCTGAAGTGCTCGGAGGGTTGGACGGTAAAGTGTTCCGTGACGCGGAACCGCCAGGTGTCCTGCTCGATGGGGATCACATAGTAATTCCCGTCCGTCCATTGGATCTTCTCGAAGCCGGAAGTGAAGGTGTAGCCTGGCCCGGCGCCGAACTGCACCGACGCCTGGTTGAATCCGCCTTTGACCAGGAAGTCCTCGCTGGTGTGCAGATACATGAACGCCGGACCATTGGCGCTGGACACAAAGTTCGGGGGCAGGTTTGTGCGCGGATCGGAGGCGCCTTCGCTCCAGCCGTAGGTGAACACGAATTCGCCCGACTGCGTGTCGTTCCACAGGACGTCGTAAAGCCGCACATCGAGGCTGTTCTTGGCCAACCCGTCAGGAACGGTCGGATCGCTGGGATAGAAGCTGGCATAGGTGGCGTCGGCCGAGGTGTTCGCCAGCCAGGCAATGCCGATCTTTCCAACGGGCGTCTGAAAGTCCTCGATGCCGCCCCCAAGTCCGCTCATGTTGAGAAACCAAAAGTCATTGATGTAAATCTGATAACGCCGATAGAAGCGCGGGCCCGCCCAGAATTTTGTGGACGGATTCTGCGGGATCACATTGCCAATGGCCGCCCAGGCTTCCGGCAATTGAAAGTCGAAATCGCCGGTGCCGTAGTCGCTGAACACGGAGATCCGGGCCTGGAAATGAGTGATCGGACCCTCGAACAGCGATTCGTCCGTCGCACCGGGCAGACGCGCCTCGTCCGTGGTGAACGCTCTCGGCTTGTAGAAGTTGCGCGCCAGGACCAGCTCGCCGTACTGCTCCGTCTCGTTGCCCAGCCGATACTTGGACAGCGCGCCCGGCGCCTGGAAGGGCACCTGCACGCCCCCTTTGTCATCAATGCCATAACCAGCACGGAAGTAACTGCCGCTCGTGTCCAGATAACCTTCGAGAACCTTGTTGAGGCGGTTGCCCAGCAGCGAATCGTCGGAGTAAAGCACGCTGCGCTCCCGCGCGACGGTCACGGGCTTGAACTCCCGATCCAGGGCGCGATTGACCTCGGTGAGCTCCTGGCTTTCTTCAAGGCTGGCGCTCGGTGGCGTCGTGGCGAAGTTGGTCTCGATGATCGGGCGGGCTTCCAGTTCCGAAATGCGCTCCTCAAGCTGCTGGATCCGCTGCTCGTAATCGCGCTGCATCTGACGCAGTTCCTCGCGCAGCGAATCCGCCGTCGGAGGGGCAGAGGCATCGGCGGCGAGCCCAGTCAGAGGTCTGACAGCCAGTAACCAACACACGGGCAGGAGTATGGCTTTCATGCGCAAACGGGTCACCCTCGCAGACTCTTCCGGACCCTGGCCGGGCCTTTGCGGTCGGCGGTTGCCATCTTCCCCCCGGGCCCGGGTTGAATGGTGAAGCGATGATCGGTCTGCTGAGTGCAGAGCACCTCGCCCACTGCGGGATTCATGAGCATGACTTCAACGACGACGTGAACGCGATCGCGCGGAACGTTGGTTCGTGTTCGGGGAAGCGCCATGGGTCGGTTTGTTCAAAATCCAAACTGTCGGGCGGCCTGACCAAGCAGTTCCTGGTGTTCACTGGAACCGATCAAATCGCCGGGATCATCCGACAACTCCTGTGCCCGCAGCCATTCCTCCATGCGCACGCGGTTTCCGGATCCACGAAGCCATTCAAGGTAGCGATCGCTCAACCCCTCGTCATCGCTCCACTCCAATTTGGCGCCCGGCTGCCAGTCGAGCTGACGGTTGAGCACCGCATAGCTGGGGATCGGCGGGCTGAGCGTGCCATCTTCATACACCTTCACGTCAAACCCGAGATAGCCAATGACCAGGGGACGATCGAACGTCTGATCCAGCGTCACACTGCTCCGGCTCGCCTGGACGAAGCGCGCGGCACCACCCGGCGCGGCGCCTTGCAGCAAACGGAGGCCCGCGGTCAGCGTATCGAGTTCCGACGGGTCGGCCGGATTCGTGGCAATCGCTCCGCTCGCTTCCAATTCAGAAAGCTCGGAGAGCGGAAAGTCGGGAGGCACACCCGCCTCCGCATCCGCGCGTTGCGAGTCCAGGTTGGTGAGCTGGACCCTGACCCCGCCGGCCAGATACACCCGGTTGACCACACGGAGAAAAACCGGCTCACTGGACTCCGCGGCGACAGCCCCAAGCATGTCCCGAACGTCCGGATTCTCCCGCCACCAGGACACCAGGGCGCGCAGCATCGGTTCGATGTCCAATCCGTAGGTGAACGTGTCCGTGAGGGTCACCGAGCCGGCGGCATGTTGTGCTCCCATCCATCCGAGACCCACCGGCACCCCTTGAATCGGGATCGCCAGCTTGAGCCCGCCGGACCGCTGCACGCTGAAGTTGTAGGTGGGGAAGGCGGCGCGCGGAACCCGCGGCACCGGCGGCGCATCGCCGGAAGACCAGCCCGGACGAACGTGCGGCACCCCGGCGTACGTTCCCTCCCAATAGCCGCCGGCATAGAAGGTGTCGTAAGGCAGGTTGCCCAGCCGGGTGACATGCTGATCCAGCGCGAGAAATCCCTGCCGCCGGTAGATGCGGGCCTGCGCGCTCAGTGGAGTTTGCACGACAAACACATCGCCGGGCTGAAGATCCTCCGTCAGGGGATACACCGGCAGCACCTGGCTCGATCGGATGGTCAAACACCAATCCTTGGCCACCCGCGCCAGTTGCCGCTCGCTGGTTCGACAGCCGGACAGCAGACCCACTCCCAAACCGATGAACAGCACGACCGTAATCCGTGTGTGTTTCATTTCGTTCCCATCCAAGCCTCCCCTCGAACACCATTGAGTTCAGGCTGCTGCGCGAAATAGGACAGGGCCCAACCCTCTGTCAAGCCGCAACCCCTTCCACGGCTTCTGTAAAAGCACGAGGTGACGAGTGCCCTGTAGCGCACGAGGTGACGAGTGCCCTGTAGCGCACGAGGTGACGAGTGCCCTGTAGCGCACGAGGTGACGAGTGCCCTGCAGCGCACGAGGTGACGAGTGCCCTGTAGCGCACGAGGTGACGAGTGCCCTGCAGCGCACGAGGTGACGAGTGCCTGGAAGCACGCCCACCTTCTCCTTTCGCCACCGTCCACAAGTTCAAGCTCCACTTGAGGAATCCTTTGAACAGATGATCGCAGAGAAACCAAAGGAGGAGGCGCTCCCATGAATGGCTGCTTTGGTCCACACTTGGGCACCTAAACTACAGGCAGAACGCAACCAAATATACGTTCATAAGAACTGACCCTCCACCTTAATGGGCGACCCGCTTGCAGCCCGGCTATTCTTTGTTCTGTCCGTTTGCCGGGACCGACCCCGCCCCGACAGGATCGACCCCGTCAAGGCACAATCCCGCGAACCGCCCGGTAGAAACGCGTGGCGCCACCGCTTGGCGAATTGTCCACTGTCTGCACCTGGCCGAACTCATCTGCAACCGCCGTCGTCAGGTTCTGCCAGGCCGGGGACTGAAGTGAATCGGTGTACTGCACCGTGTAGGTGAAGCCCGGCACACCGGTGAAGCTCAGGGTGAATTCCCCCGGATCGGTCCGGATGGCCAACACCTCCATGGCGGCGGGATCGGGTTGGACGGTCACCGTGACCAGTCCCGTGGCCACGCCGCCGTTCCCATCCGCAACCACATAATTGAACGTATCCCCATTGGTATCGCCAAAGACGGGTTGGTAGAGCACGAAGGTGTTGCTGGTGATTACGCTGGCACCCGAAGGCGTGGGGCTGATCACCCCGCTGAGCGTCACGATGTCTCCGTCCGCATCGATATCGTTGGTCAGCAGGGCGGAAAACGGCGCCTGGATGCCCTGCGTCACAAACCGGCTCAACAGATCGCCGATAGCCGTTGGGGGAACATTGACTTCCAGCACGGTGGCCACGAACGCGTTGGTCACACTTATCAACCCGTCACTTACCGTCGTGGTGATCGTGTTGGTCGAGGGACCTTGCGCCTCGTTGGGTATCCACGTGATGACGCCATTGGAATCAATGGAGGCATTGGTTGGCCCACCGATCAGAGCGTAGGTGAGAGTTTGAGCCGGCAGATCACTGTCCGTGGCTGCGTTGGTCACCGTCAGCAACGTGAGTTCGTCGATCACCACATCCTCGGGAGAGCCTGCGAACGCGGGCGCTGCGTTGGTTTCGGTCACTGTCACCACAAAACTGTTCGTCATACTCGCCAGGCCATCACTGACCACGGTGGTCAACGTGTTCGTGGAGGGACCCTGCGCTTCTGTCGGTGTCCAGGTGATCACGCCATCGGTGTCAACCGAAGCCCCGGACGGAGGCGCCAGCAGGGAGTAACTCAACGTCTGGGCGGGCACATCCTTGTCGGTCGCATCGTTGGTGATGATCATGGACGCTAGCTCCACGATCGTTTGAGTCGCCGGCAGGCTGGCAAAGACCGGGGGGTCGTTCACCGGCGTTACCGTCAGCTTGAACGTGGCAACGCCATCGAGGCTGCCATCGCTGACCGTGATGGTGATGTCACTGGATCCGGATTGATCGGGCAACGGGGTCAGGGTGACGGAGCGATTCTCCGCACTCCCCCCGAATGTGATGTTGGAAACCGTTATCAGGCTCGGATTCGATGAGGTTGCTGCCAGAGTGAGCGTCGCCGTTGAGGATTCAGCGTCACCCACTGTGAACCCGATGGGCCCGGCATCCATATCCTCGTCAGTCGTTTGATCGGCAATCACTGAAATCGTTGGCGGCGTATTCACGTTCGGCCCGGTCAACGAAACCTGACTGAACGTCGCGGTGCAAACCTGACTATTGTCATGGGAGGTGACTGCCAGCCCCACGTTGACCTCTGCGGGCATCGAAATGCTGATGGAACCGACCGGTGACCATGCCTGCCCATCGGCAGACTGGTAACCCGTGAAAGTGTTCCCGCTGCGACTTAACCTGACCCAGTAGGGCGCGGTAACCGAGGTTCCGGCGGTATGAGTGCTGGACCCCCCGGTGCTGGTGCGACGTTGAAAGGCGGCCCCGTTGCCCGGAGTAATCGCCATGAACGCATGCTTGGAGCCGGCGGTCAGGGATTGACGGATCATCACACCCGCCTTGGCCCAGGAGTGCGTGTTCTCGACCGTGTCCACCCGCGCGACCAGGGTGCCGTCCCCATCCAGCGGTTGATGGACGAAATGAAACCCATCCGCCGTACCCCAGATGTCCGCACCGGAGGCGTCCATGGTGAAGGCGCCGACGGAGTAATTGGCATCACCGACAAACGCCACGTTGCCGACATCCTGATGGGCCCACGGACTGGGCAGCCCCACCGGCAGCGGCAGGCTGTTGATCCATTGGGTCAACACGTTGATGTAGTTGGTATCGATGACCTTTTTCGCCAGGGGCGGCATCTGCGTTGGCCCGATCGTGTTATCCCGCAGGTAGAGGATGGACTGGGCCGTACTCTGGGGCTTGATCACCTTGGCGCCGGCGATTCCCAGCGGATCCACCAACGGTCCGCTGACGAGACCCTGGCTTTCCAGAGGCGTGTCCCACCGGGCGTCAAACAGTGCGGGTGAGCCGTTGGGCCGGTGGCAGTGAGCGCAGTTGGCGTCGAGATAGGAACGCACGCGAACCTCGAGGCTGGCCGTCTCGTTGGTCACCTTCACCAATTTGTCGTACTGGGCGATGTTCGTTTCGGTAAGCGCCGGGTTGAATAACCCGATATGATTCCAAGCCCGCAACTGGTTGTCCGTGACACCGGTCGGGGGGTAGAGCAGGTCCCCATTGAGCTGGCGGGTCTTCACCCCGAGCACGCGATTGGCGGTTTCGTTATGGCACGTCAGACAATCCTCACGGCTGGGATACTGCCAGACCTGGGTCCGGATGGTCGTCGCCGTCTGGATCTGGATGTCCTCAAGCAGTCCGCCGGGCAGCAGGTCAGCATCACCCTGGTCGGGTCGCCACTTGTAGGTCAGGCCATACCAGGTGTTGTTGGTGGCGTGAACCAGGAACCGGGTCTCCAGACGCTTGATGACGGAAGGATTGGTCTCGTTGATGCCCATCTCAAAATGTTTCACGAACACGGTGCCCACCGGGAAATCCCACTCCCCCGTGGCGGCAAACCCCACCGTCTCACCTGGATCATAGGGCGCTCCGTCCGTGGGCACTGCCACCCAGCGGGCCTTGGCGGCGCCATCCGACCACAGCGGTGAATTGACATCATAGGGAATGAGCTCCGGCGCGGGCGCCAGGGTGGCCAGATTGGTGAACGCACCGGTTTGCGAAAGCAGGGCTGGCGGCGGGGGGGGCGGTGTCCCGGTGCGCCCGAGCTTATAGATCTTGGAGGGCCGCCCCATCTTGCACAGAAAAAGTTCATTGTTGTTGTCCACGCCAAAGCTGGACAGCCCCGAATAGTTGTTGGGCCAACCGGTATCGAGCAGCTCCACGACGACCGGCGGGTTGGTGCCATCGTAGGTCATCGACCAGATGCGGCCCGAGTTGTTGTCCCCAAAAATGTATTTCCCGTAGAGTGCAGCCGCGTGCTCGAGACCGCGGTAAACATAACCTCCGATGACGGCGGTATCGCCGGCGCTGCGGTCATAATCGTAAATGGGAGGCCGCTCCACGCCACGGAGGGGACTGGGTTTGGGCTTGGGGCCGTTGATGGTTCCTTCCATGTAAGCCCACTGGTAATTTCCACCCCTTTCGATGATGTCAATCTCCTCGCGGGCACTCTGCCCCACGTCACCAAGCCAGATGCGATCCGTTGGGGGATCATAGGTCATGCGATGCGGGCTGCGCAGTCCGATGCAAAAGAATTCCTCCAGAATGGATCCCGCCGGATCAAGCCACGGATTATCATCCGGGATGAAATAATTTGAACTGTAAGTGACTTGATTGGTCCAGTCCACCGGCGGCGGTTGATCATGCTGAGGCTGGCGACGAATGGGATGGCTGCGGGCAGGATTC
>JALOTU010000267.1 GCA_025457725.1 Verrucomicrobiota bacterium | reverse complement strand
TGTCGTACTTGGTGTAACCGGGCGGCAGGATGAAGTCATTGGCGGCGGGCTTGGCAAGTTTCACCTCCTGGAAGAGCAGCACGATCAGGTTGCCGGCCTCGGCGGTCTCAATCTTGACGGGAAATTTTCCAAGGTCCTCCGCGTTCCACACCGTGGATTCCCGCTTTATTCCGTCCTTGCCGGTCACCACCACCTGGTTCTTGACGCAATCGTGCCCCGCAACCTTCTCCGTTCCGAGCTCCGTGACTTCCATTTCGAAATCCGCATCCGCGTCGGAGTCCTGCGCTTTTGAAACCGGCAGTTCGACGCAGGCGTCGAGTCCGGGATAGAGCAGGTAGGAAACCTTCTGTTCGGGCAGGGAGAGCGTCACCATCTTGTCCATGCCCAGCTGCTTCATTTGTTCGGCGGCGTTGGGCGGGACCTTTCCTCCGGTGGCCTTGGCCAGATCCATCTCGAGCCGGGTCTGGCCGTCCAGAACCGCGATCCTCGCCGGCAGGGTCATGGCGTCACCCTGGCCGCCTTCCGTGACCTGGATCTCCATGGCGGCGGAAAACGCCTTGTGCTCGCCGAACAACTTGATCAGCGCGGGATTCAACTGCGGCCCCGCGGGTCCGCCGCCGCCGAACTGGGCGAGCAGAGGATGGGAGCCGAGGACCAGGAGCAGTGCAGCAAGGAGAGGGATCTGCCGTTTCATATCGGCGCAAGAAATAGCCTTATTACGGCATATTGCCAGAAAAATCAGAGGGGGCGGAATCGGAAGGAGAATCGGAATCAGTGTTCAGCAGGCGGGATGGCTTGCGGAATGGTGAAGAAGACCGAGGTGCCCTTGCCGAAGTCGCTCTCGGCCCAGACCTTGCCACCATGATTCTGGAGGTGCCGCCCTGGTCCCGTGACCGGGCCCGGTCCACGCGATAAAACCGCTCGAAGATTCGATCGAGCGAATCCGAGGGGATGCCGGGGCCGTCGTCCCGCACGCACACCTCCACCCGCTGGTCCGGCAGGACGCGCGCCGTGACCCGGACCCGGCCGTTTTCCCGTCCGTATTTCACGGCGTTGGCCAGGAGATTGTCGATGTCCGGCAGGTCGGCCTCGAGGCGGACGCCGCGCTCGTTGGCCGCGGGCTGGTAATCCTCACAGGCGGCCTCGACCAGTTCGCGCAGCGGTATGGCCTGGAGATCCATCTGCAGCCGGCCGGATTCGAGCGAAGAGATGGCCAGGAGATCCTCGATGAGAAACTGGAGCCGCTGGGCGTTGCGGTCGATGGTCCGGAGAAACTTGCGCGCCACCTCCGGTTCCTTTTCCGAATCGTCCAGCAGCGTCTCGGTGTATCCCTTGATCAGCGACAGCGGCGTGCGGAGTTCGTGACTGACGTTGGCCACAAACTCCTCCCGCGTCTTCTCCAGCTGCCGCAGCCGGCTCACGTCGTGCAGCACGATCACCGTGCCCTCGTGTTCCCCCTCCCGACCGATGATGGGCGCGGCATTCACCTCGACGTGCCGATCCTGCGGACCCGGCAGGCGCAGTGTGCGGTTGATCAAGCCGCTGTTCCGGGCGACGCCCTGGGCCAGCTCGGTCAATTCGTGGGACCGGGTGGCCTCGAGAACGGTCCGCCCCTGGACCTCGTCCCCCAGGTTGAAGAACTGGATGAAGCGGCGGTTGGCCAGCTGCACCCGCCCCTGGGCGTCCAGCAGCAGCAAGCCCTCGACCATGCTGTCGAACAACGCCCGCTGACGGGACACCGCCTGCTCCTCGGCGGACCGCGCCGCCTCCAACAATCGCGCCACCTCCTCCCGATGATGGCGTTCGAGGGCGGAATAGCGTTTCCGCCACCAGAGCTGGAGCAGCACCAGGGCGGCAAGGGCCGCGAGGATTGCGAGATAAGGCCACACAGTCGCTTTGACGCGATCAGGCTACTGATCGACAAAGCGATAGCCAACGCCCCGGATGGTGTCGAGATGTTTGGCGGCCGGCCCCAGTTTTTCGCGCAGGCGACGCATGTGGGTGTCCACGGTGCGCGTGTCGATCATGCTCTCGTAACCCCACACATCGCGCAACAGCTGGTCGCGCGACTGGACGCGCCCGCGTCGCTCCGCCAGCGTGGTCAACAGCTTGAACTCGGTGGCGGTCAGCTCGATGGCCTTGCCCTTCCAGCTGACGTGGTGGCGGGGGATATCGATGGCGAGCTCGCCGAAAACCATGCGCTCGCCGCGGCCCTCGACCGGCTTGCCGCGTGCCAGGAGTTTGCGCACCCGCAGCACCAGTTCCCGCGGACTGAACGGTTTGGTGACGTAATCGTCCGCCCCCAGCTCCAGTCCCAGAATCCGGTCCACCTCGGTCGCCTTGGCCGTGAGCATCAGGATGGGAATGTCGGCCGTGGCCGAGTCCTTCCGCAACAGCTTGCACACCTCGAGCCCGTCCAGTTCCGGCATCATCACATCCAGCACGATCAGGTCGGGCTGATGCTTGTGGACCTTGTCCAGGGCACTGGCGCCATCGGGGGCGGTCACCACCTGGAACCCCGACTGCTTCAAATTGAAGGCAACCAAATCCACCGCATCCTGCTCATCGTCAACCACCAGTATTTTCACAATATCGAGGGGCTTGGTTACCATGGCCTGAAGAGTCACACAACGGCACCCATGCGACAAGTGTGTTACGATTTGATGACGCGAGAGCCAAGGTTTGGTAACAGGCGCCCGGCCGAATCGATGCAGATGGACTCTGTTTCGCCTCGGATAAACACTTTCTGAATACGGAGGCACAAAGGGCACGGAGTGGCGCAGAGAAGACACGGCTGCTGCGTGCCCGATGGGGGCAGAAGAGGATATCGCTTCAAACCGACCCGGGGTGAAGATGTTGTTGCGGTTGGCGATCTGCGGTCCACCGGAAGGCCGGAGTGGGCTGGTGTGTGGGCAAAAGCCGGTGGGGACGGGCGTTCAGGGCGGATCCAGCCAGGGCAACCTACGCTTCGCCGGGGGTCGCGGAGAGCTTGCCGGCGTGGCGGATGTCCTGCGCCTCCCGCATGAAGACCACTTCCTCGGCGATGTTCTTGGCGTGGTCGGCGATGCGTTCCAACCGCTTGATCACCGTCAGGTAATGCAGGCCGCGCTGAATGCAGGCCGGGTCCCGGGTCATGGAGGCGACCAGGCTTTCGCCGTACTGCTTGTGCAGCGCGTCCACCTCCTTGTCCAGCGGGATGATCATCCGGGCCTGCTCGATGTCCGCCCGCACAAACGCGTCCAGCACCTGTTTGAGCATGTCCAACACGAGGCGGGCCATGCGGGAAATGTCCACCGGGACCTTCAAGGGCGGTTCCTCCGCCAGATCGCGCGCCCGGTTGGCGATCTTGCAGGCTTCATCGGCGATGCGCTCCAGGTTCTGCGAGGCGCGCATGATCACCAGCACCAGCCGCAGATCGCCGGCCAGCGGCGCGTGCGACAACAACAACACCGCCTGATCGTCAATCTCGATTTCGAGCTGATCGATGGCGGCATCCCCCTCCTTGACCTCCCGCGCCAGGTCGGCATCGCGCTGGACCAACGCCTCGACCGCCTGGGCCACGGCCAGTTCGGCGCGACTGCCCATGCTGAGCAGGCGCTGCTTGAGGTCGGATAACTCCTGTTCGTGATGAGTCATGTGAGTGGGCGGCCTCAGCCAAACCGGCCGGTGACGTAATCCTCCGTTTGCTTCTTGGACGGCGCGGTGAAGATCTTCTTGGTCGTGTCGTATTCGATCAGCTCACCCAGGTAGAAGAAGGCGGTGCGATCGGAAATGCGAGCGGCCTGCTGCATGTTGTGGGTCACGATAACAATCGTAAAATCCTTCTTCAACTCCAGAATCAATTCCTCCACCCGCGCGGTGGCGATGGGGTCGAGGGCCGAGGCCGGTTCATCCATGAGGATCACCGTCGGCTTGATGGCGATGGCGCGCGCGATGCACAGGCGTTGCTGCTGGCCGCCGGAGAGACCCAGCGCGCTGCTGTGCAGCCGGTCCTTCACCTCGTCCCACAGCGCGGCGCCGCGCAGGCTTTCCTCCACGACCTGGTCAATCGTGCCGCGATCCTTCACCCCCTGCAACCGAAGGGCGAAGGCGATGTTCTCGTGGATGGATTTGGGGAAGGGATTGGATCGTTGGAAAACCATGCCCACCCGCTTGCGCAGCTGGATCACATCCATGTCCGGCCCGTGAATGTCGAACCCGCCCACCAGCACCTGTCCGTCGATCCGCACGCTGTCGATGAGGTCATTCATCCGGTTGAAGCAACGCAGGAGCGTGGACTTGCCGCAACCGGACGGGCCGATGAACGCGGTCACGATCTTCTCGTCGATCCGAAGGGAGATGTCCTTGAGCGCCCGGGTGTTCCCGTAATGGAGTTCCAGACCGCGCGTCTCCATCACCACGGAGCGTTTGGGGGTCTCGGGAGCCCGGGCGGAGCCGCCCGTGACGGTGGAGGCGGCGGCGTTGGGGGTGGCAACGGGATTCATATCGCTAGTGCATGGCCCGCATCGCCTTGCGCATCCGCGAGCGGATCACGATGGCCACAAGATTCAGGGCAAAGGTCAACATCAACAGCACCACCACGGTGGCATACAGGATCGGGGCGGTTTGATCAACGTTCGTGGACTGGGTGGAAAGGATGTAAACATGATATCCCAGGTCCATGAACTGATCGGTGAGCGCCTTGGGGTATCCGGACATGTAATACGCCGCGCCGGTGAACAGGATCGGCGCCACCTCGCCGGCCGCCCGGCTGATGCTGAGAATCCCTCCGGTCATGATGCCGGGCAACGCCTGGGGCAGCACCACTTTCAGGATCGTCTGCAGCTTCGTCGCTCCGAGCGCCAGGCTGGCCTCCCGCAACCCCTGCGGAATGGCCTTGAGCGATTCCTCCGTGGCCACAATCACCACCGGCAACGTCATCACCGCCAGGGTCAGCGAAGCCCACAGGATGGCCGGCTTGCCCCATTTGGGTTCCGGACTGTGCGCCAGCACGGTGCTGTCAATCAAGCCCCCCACAAACAGGATGAAGAAACCCAGACCGAACAGGCCGAAGACAATCGACGGCACCCCCGCCAGATTGTTGACCGCACCCCGGATGATCCGGGTCAGCAGCGAGCTGGTCTTGGCGTACTCGGTCAGGTAAATGGCCGTGGTCACTCCCACCGGAATCACAAACAACGTCATCAGCATCACCCGCGCGGACGTCCCCACGATCATCGGCAGCACCCCCGCCTTCTGGATGTCGAACATGTTCTGGTCGCTGTTCGAGGTGATGAACCGCCACGACAAGCCCTCCCATCCGTTGACGAAAATGTTGAGCAGAATGACCGCCAGCATGCTGATGATCAGCCAGGTGGCGGCGCCGGTCAGACCGGTGAAAAGGAACGAGGCCAGGTCCCGGCTCCGGGCGCGAAAATGGATCAGCTCCGGCTCGCGTTCGCCGGGGCCAAAATGCAGTTGTGGAGTCTG
>JALOTU010000266.1 GCA_025457725.1 Verrucomicrobiota bacterium | reverse complement strand
TCAAGGTGCGGTCCGCGCGTTCACCCAGAACCAGCTTGAGCGCCCCGATGATGACGGACTTTCCCGCGCCCGTCTCCCCGCTGATGACATTGTAGCCCCGGTGCAGATCGAGAGTGAGATCGTCCACCAAGGCGAGGTTTTTGATGCGGAGGGTGGTCAACATGGCTAACGTTGGCGCGAAATCTGGCTGGAGATGCGGGTTTCGGCAAAAGGAAAATCAGCAAATGGCATTGGAAGTGACATTTCTCGGCTCGGGCACCTCGCAGGGCGTGCCGATCATCGGGGTGGATTACCCGGAATCGTTTCTGGCTAATCCCAAGAACCATCGCACCCGCCCCTCGATCCACGTGACCAGCCAGGAGGTGGCGTTGCTGGTGGACACCACTCCTGAATTGCGCCTCCAATGCCTGCGGGAGAAGGTGCGGCGTGTCGATGCGGTTCTGGTCACGCACGGACACGCAGACCACATCATGGGTATGGACGACTGCCGCCGGTTTTGTGATTTGCGGGGTGGCCGCACCCTTCCGGTTTACGCCAATCAGGAGACTCTTGACGCCTTGCAACGGGTCTTCGTCTACGCCTTTCACCCGGGCCCCTGGCCGAAGGGTTATTTCATGCCGGAACCCCGTCTGATCGACGGGCCATTCCAGATCGGGGATCTGCAGATTGTGCCCGTGGAGTTACCGCACGGTCGCATCACCACCCTGGGATTCCTGTTCGTCCAGAAGGGTCGCAAGCGGCTGGCCTACCTGAGCGATTGCAAGGAAGTGCCGCCGCCGGCGCTGGAGGTGGTGCAAGGCGTGGAGGTGGCGGTGCTGGACGCGCTGCGCTACAAACCGCATCCCACCCACATGTGCCTGGATGAAGCCTTGATGACAGCCCGGCGAATTGGCGCGGACCGCACCTACTTCACCCACCTGACACAGCGGACCGCACCTACTTCACCCACCTGACACATGACTACGACCACGATGTGGCCCAGGCGGAATTGCCGGACGGAATTTGGCTGGCCTATGATGGCTTGCGCGTGCGGGCCGAAGCGGAGGAGGATAGCAAACCGGGGTGGCCATGCCGACGGTGAGTGGGTTGCGCGCAAAGCCGCAAAGTCAGGAAGGAGGCACTGAGGTATAGCGCCTCCTTTCAACCGTCGGCGAAAAAGATGTGCTGACCCCTTCGCGCCCCGGCGCCTTGGCGCGAGCCCTTCACCGGGTGAGGATGACCGGCAATTCCGCAGTGCGGTAGCGCAATCCGTCCGAGGTGGTCACCAGGGCGTGGAAGGGATGTTGACCGGCTCCCAGGTCGGACCCCTTGATTTTAAACACGGCTGTGGACTGGTTGGTCGCCTCGGCGTAGAGGCCGCCGGTGGTGTAAAGCTGGATCCCGGCGATGTCGTTGGTGTTGACAGTCACGGTCAGGTCAAAGCTGTTCGTCACCGAGAGCACCGGGTCGGACGCCTCCAGGGTGAGCGTCGCCGCGAGGGGTGAGTTGGAGACCACCACATGCAGGTTCCCCAAAGTCTGAGAATACACGTGGCTTCCTTCATAGGCGACCACGGTCAGGTCATGGTGGCCGTCGGGCAAAGAGGTCGTGTCGAGCACGAATTCATGTGTCAGGGACGGCATCCCGGCGCGGACATAGAGATGGTTGCGGGGGAGCAGGTCCGTAAGGTTCTGGTTGAGTTGCACGGCGCCTGCCGGCGTGGTGAACAGGTCGGCGGAACCCGTCAGCTGCGCCTGAATCCGGGCTGCCCGCCGTCCCTCCCCGCGCGCGTACAGGTTCAACAGGAACTGGCCCGGGAAACCTTCCAGCAGATCATCGGCCTCAACCCCATCCAAGCCCATGAGATCCGGTGTTGAATTGACGGCGTCGATGAATGTTCTGACAAAATTGCTCAAGCTGCTGTTGCCGGCCGGGTTGGTGACGCTCAATGACGCCAGGAGGCCGTTGGTTTTCGTGACCTGGAGGTTCAGCCGGGAGGCATCCGTGAGGCTGCTGAGCCAGCCCAGTTCAACACCAAACCCGCGGAATCCCTGCGCTGTGGACTCAAGGAACAGCGGCTCCGCGCTGACGAACCGAGTGGTGAGAGTCTCCTCACCGCCCGATGCGCTGTAGGTCTCAGTCTGGATGTTTGGGGATCCGACGAGGGTATACACGACAGACCACTCCGTTCCGTTGGTCGTGCTCCAAACCACGATGTCGCCCGGTGCGGTGTCCTGAACCTGGAGAATGTTGCCTCCGGAGGGCGTCTGGCCAACGAGCGAGACGGGGGCGTAATCATTGGAATCCCCCGATCGCGTCCGGTAGAAGCAGCCCGGTCCCAGCGCGGGTTGTGGATCGACGAAGGAAGCGTCGGTACCGGCGGCATTGGTCCAGAGATCCGACCACACGTTGAAGTCTGCAGAACATTGGACAATATAGGGTTGGTTGGTGGGGCTGACCACCTGGAGGCCGAACTGGTTGGATGGGTTCAGCCCAAGGCTGATCAACTGCGGCGTGGGTTTCGGCGCTGGGATCAGCAGGCGGTAGAAGCGTTGGGGGTAGCCGGATGTGTTGGTTTCCGCATACTCCAGGAGGCCACCTTGCGGGTTGGTCGTGATGGTCTCCCACTCAAACAGGTTGGCGGACGCCTGCAGGGCGTTGCTGACTCCGGGGGCGGACTCGAATTGCAGCCGGAACGCGCCCCCCGGGTCGACGGTCGGTGCTGAAACATTGCAGGTCAGCGGATAAGGGCCGGGCACTGCGAGGTAACTTCTGGGCACCGACGCGGTGGCTTGATCGTCAACGAATTCAAACACGCCGTCGGGCAGGGGGGCTGCGTAGGACTGGAGTTCAATCCGGTCGCCATACGCCTTGGCCTTTACCTTGGTGATGTTTGTGTTGGCCTCCTGGTTCAGGAGCGCGGCCATCACGGCTGCGATGGATTTCAGTGTGGCGTTCGCGGGCACCTCATACTCCATCCCGTAACCGTTCAGGCGCACCGTCAGGCGGTTGCCGGCCGTGGGGGGCAGGTTGGTTAGGGTCTGCGCAAACGCGCCGTCGATGAACAGATCCAGGCGCTCGATGCACGGACCGGTGAGGTCGGACGCAAAAGCCGCAGTGAGACCGGTGACCCCAGTGAGCAGGTCATTCGTGCACGCACCCACCCAGCCACCGATGGCGCTGCGTCTCCAGGGCGCTGCGAGGGGTTCGCCCACCAGCAAACCCTGGTAGGGTTGCTGGAGGCTTTGGTAGTAGCATTCCGCCAGCGTGAAGCCCCGTGACTGATAGAAGTAGACCATGGGATCGGGGAACTTGGCGGTTACGGCTGTGGGTTCGGTGACGGTCCCGTAGCTGCCGGCGGCGCCGGATTGCAGGAACTCCAAGAGCGATGTCTGGCCGGAATTCTCGAAAATCTGGCCGCCAAAGGAGGTCATGCTGTCGGCGATGGCACCGGGAACAAACGCATTGGACGAGACGCTGAAGTTTGCCAGCCCCAGCTGGCATCCCAGCAGATCCGTCCAGGGAGGGGACGAACTGGTGTTGGTTCTGCGCATGCAATAGCCGTCACACAAGCGCGTATCGAAGATCGCGTTGTCGTAGGACTTGTAGCGCTTGTTCCGCGCGCTGTCCGACGACTTTACCAGCCATGACACCTCCTGGGGGCGCGTGCCGTCACTGGAGATCCCCTGGTCAATGAGGGCCTTGGCTTCTTCGAGCGATTGGCCGGTGAGCATCATCGCGAGGAAGGCGTTGGTCGGTGCTCCGGACGGCTTCTCCGCCGCAAAGCGGGTTTCGCTGAAGGCATAGCTGTTGTTGAAACCGGAACTGGTCTTGTAACCATAGAACAAGGCCGAGGTGGTGCTGTTGCTTTGGGTGTCCGAGATGCGATAGGGAATATCCATCGACAGCACCACATATTGAATCTGGTTGGACCGGGAAAGTTCGTTGACCCTTGCCAGCACTGGGTTGAGCAGGGTGTCGATGAATTCCTGACGTGTCCATTGGATGTTGCCCCCGGTCCACGCAATTCGCAGCACCTGCTCAGGCGGCACCTGACGCTTCACCCGGTAAGTGTTGGCCAGTTCCAGTGAGTCAGGGCTGTTCCCGTTGGCCACTATGAGTACGTTCAGCCCGGACCCTCCCGCCCCCAATCTGGCGGGGCAACAGAGGCTGAGTGCCACCAGGAGAGCAATCCGGGCCGCCATCCGCCATCCCCCCGGTGCCCTGTTGGCAAGCAGGTCCATGAGTTAGACTATGAATGCTACACGGCACCCCGCAGTGTGTCGATAGCTCATACGACCTACGTTGGCGCGGCGCATCCCGGCACACCGTCCGCTGAGGGGTGAAGCCAGCTGGTCTGGCGTAGCGCAGACCGCCGATTCTGCCGGGTGGCGGGACGCTCCTGTCCCGTAGTCTCAGGCGTGAAGCTTCCTGAGGTATCGCGCGAGAGCGACCATGCCGGAGAGCCCGAGCAACGAGAATCCGGTTGGCTCGGGGATCGCCGTGCAAGCGGTTGCGGTTGCCGCCAGCCAGGCGCTGCCGCCGCTGATGGTGTTTTGAACATGGGCTGCCACCAGGAACGGGCCGTTCCCACCTGCCGGCATGCTGAGAAAATCGAAGCTCTCCGCATGGATAGTCTGGGGTCCGGAATAACTCAGAAGATAGGTTACGCTTTCGTGCCGGTTGAATGTCAAACTGGTGGTGGCGCCCGGGCTGAAGTCCAACCGGATGTCGTACTTGCCGTCGCCATCCGCCTTGAGGCTGTTTTCGCCAAACACCCAAGCCGGCAAGGCGAACGAGCCTGCCGAACCCAGGTGCGTGTAGCTCAGTGAGCCGAGATCCAGCGAATCGTCAAAATTGAAGTAAAACTGCGAGATGTTCTCGGGATCCGTGAGGTTTCCGGTGGCCTCCAGGGTGAAGAGGATCTGGTTTGCGCTTACCTCCTCAAACGTGGCCATCAGCCACGGCGGGGTGGCATTGACCGGCGGTGTATTGATGCCGTCAAACACCACGTCGACGTTAAAACGGATTTGTGCAGACGCGTTGCACGCAAAAAGAAACGCCCCACCTAAGGAGAGCACGACCGGAACGACTTGGAACTTCATGGTACTACTTTGAAACGACTGTATCTCTCCTGGGTGGGGCGCTATGTACTAATCAATCTTGATCTTCTACTTGCTCGGACTTCGTTAGGGTTAACGGCGTTGCGCTTAACTGCATCAAGTAAAAAGGGCTTTCACTTCCTGCGGCTGCGGAACAGGGCAGCCAGGGCCAACAGGCCCAACGTGGCGGAGCCGGGCTCCGGAATGGGTGTCACCACCAGCCGCTTGTCGACGCCCATGCCGTCGGA